>DATLEL010000125.1:0-12867 GCA_035525255.1 Usitatibacter sp. | reverse complement strand
TTTCTCGGCGTCAAGGCAGTGTCGCGGTGAGCTAGAATGGAGAGCGAAGGATACACGCAAAAAACCCCTCGCTTCACTCATGGATTCCCGTAAAAGCGCGCTCGAAGCGTGGCTGCGAGCGACGCTGCCCGGCGAGCCGTTTCGCCTCGAGCCCGCCTCGGCGGACGCGAGCTTCCGGCGCTATTTCCGCGTGTTCACCGGCGCCCGCACGCTGATCGCCATGGATGCGCCTCCCGAGCGTGAAGACTCCCGGCCCTTCGTGCGCATCGCGGCCTTGCTGCGCGACGCGGGATTGAACGCACCCGAGGTGATCGCGCAGGATCTCGCGCAGGGCTTCCTGCTCCTGTCCGACCTGGGCACGCGCCTCTACCTCGCCGAGCTGCGCGAAGGCGCCGATGTGGATCGGCTCTTCGGCGACGCGACCACGGCGCTGGTGCGCTGGCAGCTCGCGACCCGCGCGGGGGAGCTACCGGAATACGACGAGGCGCTGCTGCGCCGCGAGCTGATGCTGTTTCCCGAGTGGTACGTGGCGCGCCATGCCGGGGTCACGCTCGGCGCCCAGCAAATCGAGCGGCTCGATGCCGTGTTCCGCCTCATCCTCGAGCGCAACCTTGCCGAGCCGCGGGTGTATGTGCATCGCGACTACATGCCGCGCAACCTGATGGTGTGCGAGCCCAATCCCGGCATCCTCGACTTCCAGGATGCCGTGCACGGCCCCATCAGCTACGACGTGGCTTCGCTTTTCCGTGACGCGTTCATCAGCTGGGAAGAGGAGCGCGTGCTGGACGGCACCATCCGCTATTGGGAGAAGGCGCGCGCCGCCGGCTTGCCGGTGCGCGGGGACTTCGCCGACTTCTGGCGTGACGTCGAGTGGATGGGTCTGCAGCGCCACCTCAAGGTGCTCGGGATCTTCGCGCGCCTCAATTACCGCGACGGCAAGCCCGGGTACCTCCAGGACACGCCGCGCTTCCTCGGCTACGTGCGCCATGCGGCGCGGCGTTACCGCGACCTGGCACCCCTCGAGCGGCTGCTGGACGAGATCGAAGGCAAGAGTGCCGTCGCGGGCTATACGTTCTGATGGCCCGCGCGCTCATCCTCGCGGCCGGGCGCGGCGAGCGCATGCGCCCGCTCACCGACGCGACTCCCAAGCCGCTGCTGCGCGCGGGCGGGAAGCCGCTCATCCAGTGGCAGGTTGAGCGGCTGGTGGCCGGCGGCTTCACCGAGCTGGTGATCAACCATTCGCATCTCGGCCTCCAGATCGAGGAGGCGCTGGGGGATGGTGCGCGTTACGGCGCCCGCATCCGCTATTCGCACGAGCCCACGGCGCTGGAGACCGCCGGCGGCGTGGCCCACGCGCTGCACCTCCTCGGCGAGGAACCCTTCGTCGTGGTGAGCGGCGACATCAACACGGCCTTCGACTACGCCTCGCTCACGCCGCGCCTAGCCGAGATCGCCGCTTCGCCGCAGCGCACCGTCGCGCATTTGGTGATGGTGGACAATCCACCGTGGCATGCGCGCGGCGACGAGATGGCGGTGCACGAAGGGCGGATCGTGCGTGGCCGCGAGCGCCTCACCTACGGAAACATCGGCGCCTTCCACCCCTGTATCTTCAGCGACGTGCCGCGCGGCTCGGCGCTGCGGATGTTCCCATGGGCGTACGGGTTCGTCGACGCGGGTCGCGTGAGCGGCGAGCATTTCCGCGGCGCGTGGGACAACATAGGCACGCCGGACCAGCTGGCGGCCCTCGACCGGAGGCTCTCGCGATGACGCTCTACATGCCGGACCACTTCCGCAACGATGATGCCGAGGACCAGTTCCGGCTGATGCAGCAGTACGCCTTCGCGACGCTCGCCACCGCCAGCGGCGACGGCGAGCTTCACCTCAGCCACATCCCGTTCGTGGCGGAGCGCGATGCCGGCGGCCGCATCCGTTTGCTGGGCCACGTAGCCCGCGCCAATCCCCATTGGCAGGCGCTCGAAGCCGCACGCGAATCGGTCGCCATTTTCCAGGGCCCGCACGCCTACGTGTCCCCGGGCTGGTACCAGAACCATCCCGCCGTGCCCACCTGGAATTACGCCGTCGTCCATGCGCACGGCCGGGCGCGACTGATGGACGAAGCCGAGCTGCACCAGCTGCTGATGACGCTGTCGTCGACTTACGAGGCGCCGCGCCCGAACCCCTGGCGCATGGGCGACCTGCCCGCGGCCTACGTGGACTCGATGCTCAAGATGATCGTCGGCTTCGAGATCGAGGTCGGGCGCGTCGAGGGGAAGTTCAAGCTGTCGCAGAACCGGCCGGCGGAAGCGCCGCGCGTCATCGCGGCGCTCGAGGCCGAAGGCGAGCCGGAGCTCGCCGCCCTGATGCGCGACCACGCGCCGCGCAAGGGGTAAAATCGCGCCATGAAGCTCGAAAATCCCCTGCAGGTCAAACCGTTCAAGGCGCGCCGCGCACGCCTTGCCCGCAACCTCGAGTCCGGCGTGGTGGTCCTGCCCACCGCCCCCGAGCGCCATCGCAATGCCGATACGCATTACGACTATCGCTGGGACAGCGGCTTCTACTACCTCACCGGGTTCCGCGAGCCGGAGGCAGTGCTCGTGATGACGCTGGGACCCAAGCCGCGCTCGATCCTCTTCTGCCGCGAGAAGAACCTCGAGCGCGAGATCTGGGACGGCTATCGCTACGGGCCCGAGAGCGCACGCGAGATGTTCGGCTTCGACGAGGCCTATCCCTACGGGGAGCTGGACCAGCGCCTGCCGGACCTGCTCGCCGACCAGGACGTGCTGCATACGCCGGTAGGCGCCGACCCGGCCTGGGACGTGCGCGTGTCGGGATGGCTCAACACCGTCCGCGCCAAGGTGCGCACCGGGATCACGGCGCCCTCGCACATCCGGGACGTGCGTGCGGACGTGAACGACATGCGCCTCTTCAAGGATGAGACCGAGGTTGCGGTGATGCGCCGCGCCGCCGAGATCTCGAGCGAGGCGCATGTGCG
The DNA here is from genome assembly GCA_035525255.1 of Usitatibacter sp. GTDB lineage: Bacteria > Pseudomonadota > Gammaproteobacteria > Burkholderiales > Usitatibacteraceae > Usitatibacter. The sequence continues at coordinate 9,875 of DATLEL010000125.1, read as the reverse complement.
CGCCATGCGTTCCGCCTCGCCCGGCCAGCGCGAGTATCACGTCGAGGCCGAGCTGATTCACGAGTTCCTGCGTAACGGCGCCCGCGCCGCCGCCTACGGCTCCATCGTCGCGGCCGGCGCCAACGCCTGCGTGCTGCACTACCGGGATAACAGCGCCGAGCTGAAGAAGGGCGACTTGTTGCTGATCGACGCCGGCTGCGAGCTGGACAGCTACGCGTCGGACATCACGCGCACCTTCCCCATCGCGAGCCGCTTCTCGGCCGCGCAGCGCGATGTCTACGAGCTGGTGCTCGCCTCGCAGGAGGCCGCGATCAAGGCGGTCAAGGCGGGGGCCGATTTCATCGACTATCACGACGCCGCCACGCGCGTGCTGGTGCAGGGCTTCATCGACATGAAGCTCTGCAAGGGCAGCGTCGACAAGGTCCTCGAGGATGGCTCCTACCGCCAGTTCTACATGCATCGCACCGGCCATTGGCTCGGCCTCGACGTGCACGATGCCGGCGACTACATGCAGAAGGGCAAGTGGCGCAAGTTGAAGCCCGGCATGGTGCTCACCGTCGAGCCCGGCTGCTACATCCGTCCCGCGGACAACGTCCCCAAGGCGTTCTGGAACATCGGCGTGCGCATCGAGGACGACGTGCTCGTGACCGCCAAGGGACGGGACGTGCTCACCGCGGCTTGCCCGAAGAAGGTGAAGGACGTCGAGGACGCGGTCCTCGACCGCTGATGCCGCTCGACGTCGCCATCGTCGGCGCCGGGCCGGTGGGCGCGACGCTCGCGGCGCTGCTGGCGCCCCTCGGGCTCGATGTCGCGCTCTTCGAAGCGCGCGCGGGCGCCGCCTCCGACCGCCGCACCCTGGCGCTCTCCCATGGCAGCCGCGAGCTGCTGGAGGAAGCCGGCGCCTGGCCCGTCGGCTCGACCCCTATCACGTCGATCCACGTGTCCCAGATGGGTGGCCCCGGCCGCACGCTGCTGGAAGCGGCGGAGCAGGGCATTCCCGCGCTCGGGTACACCGTTTCGTACGCGGCGCTGGAAGCCGCCCTGCTGGCGCGGCTCGCCGGCTGCGCGGTGGCGGTGCACTTCGGTGAAGCCTGCAACGGGATCGACCTGGCGTCGGACCAAGCGACGGTGCGCTTCGCCTCGGGCCGCGAAATCCACGCGCGAATGCTGGTGCTGGCCGATGGCGGCGCCAATGCGGCGCGTATTCCAGGGGTCGCATTCCACGAGAAGGATTACGACCAGTCGGCGGTGGTGGGGATGGTGCGCAGCGATCGGCCCCACGGGGGGCGCGCCTATGAGCGCTTCACCCCGCGCGGCCCGATGGCGCTGTTGCCGGTCGAGTCCCATTTCGGGCTGGTATGGACCGCGGCCCCCATGGAGGCGCAACGCCTGCTCGCGCTGCAGCCGCGTGAGTTCCTGGATCAATTGCAGGCGCGCTTCGGCGATCGAGCCGGCGCCTTCACTGCGATCGAGAACCGCGGCGCCTTTGCGCTGCGCCTGCGCGCGGTCAACACTCCCGTGGCGCTTCGCACCGCCATCATCGGCAACGCGGCCCAGGCATTGCATCCCATCGCGGGGCAGGGACTCAATCTCGGCCTGCGTGATGCGGCGGAGCTGGCGCAATCGATCGCCGCGGCGCCGGCGCAAGTCGGCTCGCGCGCAATGCTGGACGCGTATCGTGACGCACGCCGCCGTGACGCGGGACGCGGCATCGCCTTCACCGACCTGCTCGTATCGACGTTCGCGGACGGGCGGCGCGTGCCCACCTGGGGGCGGGGGCTCGCGCTCACCGCGCTGGACCTCTTCCCGCCCGCGCGCCGCTGGCTTGCCCAACGCATGATTCACGGAGCTCCGGCCCCTTGAAGGGCATGCGTGTGCTCGTGGCCGGCGCGGGGCCGGTGGGCCTCGCTTTCGCTTGCGCGTGCCGCGGCTTCGACGTTGAGGTGATCGATCCCGCGCCCGCGCCCGCGCCGCCCGAGGACTTCGACACGCGCATTTTCGCCTTGAGCCCGGGCTCGCGCGCATTTCTCCGCGACGTGGGCGCGTGGGACGAGCTCGACGCGGCACGCATCGCTCCAGTGCGGCGCATGGAAATTTTTGGCGACGCGGGCGGCAGGATGACGTTCGCGGGACGGCCCGCCGCGCCGCTCGCGTGGATCGTCGAAGCGGGACGCCTGGCAAGCGCGCTCGAGGCACACGCCGCATCGCAACCTGGGGTGCGCATCCGTCGCGGCATCGAAGCGCGGGACTACGGAGCGGATGCGGCGCGCGTGTTCGCGGAGCTGGGTGACGGGACGCGGCTCGAGGGCGCGTTGCTGGTAGGGGCCGATGGCGCGGATTCGCGCGTGCGGGCGCTACTGGGGCTGGAGGCGCAGACGCACGATTATTCGGAGGAAGCCGTCGTCGCGAATTTCGAAGTGGAGCAACCCCACGGCGACACCGCGAGGCAATGGTTCGGCCGGGAAGGCGTGATGGCCTGGCTGCCGCTGCCGGGCAAGCGCATCTCCATCGTTTGGTCCGCACCGAGCGATGTCGCGCGAGCCTTGATGGGCGCGGACGATCGTGAGTTCGAGCGGCGCGTACGCGACTCCGGCGCCGCCGCGCTCGGCGACCTCCGGCTGGTTTCGCGGCGCGTTTCGTTTCCTTTGCGGATGGTGCGCGTCGACCGCGTGGCCGCTCCCGGCGTGACCTTGATCGGGGACGCCGCCCATTCGGTGCACCCTTTGGCGGGACAGGGGGTCAACCTCGGTTTCCAGGATGCGCGCCTGCTCGCCGAGGAGCTCACCACGCGTTCGCCGTTGGAGCGCCCGGGCGACCTGCGCGTATTGCGCCGCTACGCGCGCGGGCGCCGCGAAGACGTGAGCGCGATGCAGTTCGTCACCACCCGCCTCGACGCGCTTTTCGCAAGCACCAGCCCGTTCGTCGGCGACATGCGGAACGCGGGCCTCGGCATGGTCCAATCGCAACCCTGGCTCAAGGCGCTCCTGCGCGAGCGCGCGATGCGATAATCGCCAATGGCACAACCCACCAGGCCCAAAATCATGTCCATTCGCACCCGTATCTTCGCCTCCTCGCTCGTCGCGTTGGCTTTCGCCGTCCCGGCCGTTGCCGCCGACGATGCGGACAAGGTCAAGGCCGCCCTGATGAAGGCGGTCCCCGAGGTCAAAGTAGACTCGGTACGCAAGACGCAATACTTCGGTCTCTACGAAGTGATCGTCGGCGGGGACATTTTCTACACCGACGACAAGGCCGAATTCCTGGTGATGGGCTCGATCATGAATCTCAAGACCAAGGAGAACATGACCGAGCTGCGCCAGCGGCAGCTGAACAAGGTCGCGTTCGCCGACCTGCCGCTCGACTCGGCCTTCAAGATCGTGCGCGGCAACGGCTCGCGCAAGGTGGCGATGTTCGCCGATCCCAATTGCGGCTACTGCAAGCGCTTCGAGCGCGACCTGCTGGGCGTGAACGACATCACCGTCTACGTGTTCCTGTACCCGATCCTGTCGCCCGATTCGGTGGAGAAGTCCAAGGGCGTGTGGTGCTCCGCGGACAAGGGCAAGGCCTGGATCGACTGGATGGTGCGCGATGTCCAGCCGCCGGCCGACGCCAAGTGCACGACGCCCCTCGACAAGAACCTCGCGTATGGCCAGTCGAAGCGCGTCACCGGCACGCCGACGATGATCTTCGAGGACGGCGAGCGGATCCCGGGAGCGATGGCGATCGCGGATTTCGAGAAGCGCCTCGCGGCTGCGAAGCTGCCCGCGCCTACCGCTTCGGCGAAGTAGCCCTCAGGCAGGCGCCGGGGGCGCGTAGCCCTTCGGCAGCAGCACCCACATACGCCCGCCCTGGCGCATCTTGCCGGCCTGGTTGCCGGCGGGGTCGCCGAAGCCCCAGAAGAAATCCGCCCGCACTCCGCCATTGATCGCGCCCCCCGTGTCCTGCGCGACCATCAGGCGGTTGAGCGGATCCGCGGTGTTGGGCCATGTCGTCGCGAGATAGACCGGCACCCCCAGGGGCACTACGCGGGGGTCCACGGCAATCGAGCGCTCCGGCGTGAGCGGCACACCGAGCGCGCCGATGGGGCCGGGGAGGCCGCGCGGCAACTCGCGGAAGAAGACGTAGCTCGGGTTCGCGTTCATGAATTCCGGCACCTTGCGCGGATTGCGCCGTGCCCAGTCCTTGATGCCCTGCATCGACGCGCGCTCCGGCGGCAGCTCGCCGCGCTGGATCAACAGGCGCCCGAGCGAGCGGAACGGATGTCCATTCTGGTCGGCGTAGCCCAGCCGCAGGCGTTCGCCGTTCTCGAGCTCGACCTGGCCGGAGCCCTGGATGTGGAGGAAAAATGCATCCACCGCATCGTCCACCCATACCAGCTCATGGCCCTTGAGGGGCGAAGCGTCCTTCTCGATGTCGCCGCGCGAGTAATACGGCACCACCTTGTTGCCCACGAGCTTGCCGCGCATGCGGCGGTGCTTGAGGTCGGGGTGCAGCTCCGAGAGGTCCACCACGACGAGGTCCGCGGGTGTCGCATACAGCGGATACCTGAAGCGCTTGCTGCGCGTGCGGCTGCCGTACAGGAGCGGCTCGTAATAGCCGGTCACCATTCCCGACGTGGAATCGTCGGCGTTGATGACCTGGTAGGGATCGAAGTTGAGCTCGAAGAATGTCGCGATGTCGCGCTCGCTGGCGCCGGGAAGCGTCTGTGCCCCGGCGCAAACGCCCTTCCATGCCTCTTGCTTGTCGAGCACGCCGCAACTGCGAACGAACGCCTCGAGCGAGGGCCGCAGCGCCTCGCGGCCCCAGTCGGGCAACTCGATCCAGGACGACGCCTGCAGCTTGCCGCGGAAATCGACGGCGGGCTCCGCAGGCGCGGGCGCGACGGGCGCCGTGGGACACACCTGCTTCTCGGCCGGCGGGCACACGAGCGTCTCCGGCGTGCGAGCGATGTTTTCGGGCGCGGCCTGGGGGGGCGTGCTGGTACACGCAGCGAGCACCAGCGCTGCGGATACGGCGGCAAGGAGGTTCGAAGATAATGGGTGCACGCGTGACTCGAGGGAGAAGGCCGTGGGATGGGTGTTCCTGGAAATCGCCGCGGCGCTGGCGATCGCCGTCGCGATAGTGTGGTGGACCTTTCCGAGGAAGCCGCGTGGCGGGGACGCGCAGCGCGACGAGCGCGACGGGGAGGAGCGCTGACCCGTCAATGCAGGATGCGCGGGACGCTCAGCGTGAATTCGGGGATGTTCGCCTCGAAGCGCGTGCCGTCCGCGGCCACCAGCTGGTAGCTGCCGCGCATCGTGCCGACGGCGGTGGGGATGGAGGAGCCGCTCGAGTACTCGAACGTGTCGCCGGGCTTGAGCGTGGGCTGCTCGCCCACGACCCCCATGCCGCGCACTTCCTGCACCTGGTTGTCGGCATCGGTGATGATCCAGTGGCGGCTCACGAGCTGCGCGGGGACCTCGCCGTTGTTGGTGATGCGGATGGTGTACGCGAAGACGTAGCGGTCCTCTTCCTCGTCCGATTGATCGGGGAGATAGGTCGAGTGCGCAGTGACCGCGACACTGTATTTCTTGGCTTCCGGCATCTTGATGATGTTAGCATCCCGCGAGCCCATGGCCCGCTCACGTTTCCGCATCGCCCCCAGCATCCTGTCGGCCGATTTCGCGCGGCTGGGCGAGGAAGTTCGCGACGTGATCGCGGCGGGCGCCGACCTGATCCACTTCGACGTGATGGACAACCATTACGTTCCCAATCTCACCGTCGGGCCGCTGGTTTGCGAAGCGATCCGGCCCCATTGCAGCGTGCCCGTGGACGTGCACCTGATGGTCAAGCCGGTGGACCGGATCGTTCCGGATTTCGCGCGCGCGGGCGCTTCGATCATCAGCTTCCATCCCGAGGCGAGCGACCACGTGGACCGCACCCTCGGGCTGATCCGCGAGCAGGGCTGCAAGGCGGGACTGGTGTTCAATCCGGCGACGCCGCTCGCGCATCTCGACCACGTGATGGACAAGGTGGACCTGATCCTCATCATGTCGGTGAACCCCGGGTTCGGCGGGCAGTCGTTCATCGCCTCCGCGCTCGACAAGGTGCGCGAAGCGAGGAAGCGCATCGACGCGAGCGGGCGCGAGGTCTGGCTCGAGGTCGACGGCGGCATCAAGGTGGACAACATCGCCAAGGTCGCGCAAGCAGGCGCCGACACGTTCGTCGCCGGCTCGGCGATCTTCGGCGAGCGCGACCGCTCCGCGGTAGTGCGGCGCATGCGGGAGGCGCTACAATAGCCCTCCCGTTTCACGACTCTTCAACGGTTCCCATGTCACTACGCGGATTTCGGCTCGATTGGCGATGGCACTGCTGGCGCTGATGCGCACGCGTGTTGTCCTGCCCTTCGACGCGAACCGTGTGGTGATCCATGACTGAAACCGAATTCCTGGCGCTCGGCCGCGCCGGCTTCAACCGAGTCCCCCTGCAGCTCGAGACCTTCGCGGATCTCGACACGCCGCTTTCCATCTACGTGAAGCTCGCGAACCGTCCCGGCTCCTACCTGCTGGAGTCGGTGATCGGCGGCGAGCGCTTCGGGCGTTACTCGATCGTGGGGCTGCCCGCGCGTGAGCATCTCGAGGTGCGTGGCGACCGCGTGAGCGTGTCGCGCGACGGCAGCCAGGTGCATGAAGGCCGCGAGGACGATCCCCTCGCCTACATCGACCGCTATCTCGCCTCGTTCAAGGCGTCGCCTCCTTCGGGGAACCTGCGCTTCGCCGGCGGACTCGCGGGTTATTTCGGCTACGACGCGGTGCGCTACATCGAGGCGCGGCTGCGCGCTCCACGCAAGCCGGATCCGATCGACCTCCCGGAGATCCGGCTGCTGCTCTCCGACGAGCTTGCGGTGGTCGACAACCTTTCCGGCAAGCTGCACCTGGTGGTCTATGCGGATCCGGCGAGTGCCGGGTCGTATGCGCGTGCGACCGCGCGGCTGCAGCAACTGCGCTTGAGACTCCGGGAGCCCGCGGAGCTGCCGCTGCACGCCGGGGGCGCACCCGGCGAGGCGCGCTCCAACATCGGCGAGCGCGCTTTCCACCAGGCGGTAGCGCGCTGCCAGCGCTACATCACCGACGGCGACATCATGCAGGTGCAGATCTCCCAGCGCCTCACCCAGCCGTTCGCGCATTCGCCGCTCAATCTTTATCGCGCGGTGCGCTCGATCAATCCGTCGCCCTACATGTTCTATTTCGATTTCGGCGATTGCCAGCTGGTCGGCGCATCCCCCGAGATCCTGGTTCGGCGCGAGGGCGACAAGGTGACCCTGCGGCCCATCGCCGGAACGCGCAAGCGGGGATCCACGCCGGAGAAGGACGCTGCGATGGAGAAAGAGCTGGTCAGCGATCCCAAGGAGCGCGCAGAGCACCTCATGCTGATCGACCTCGGACGCAACGACGTGGGCCGGATCGCGAAGACCGGCAGCGTGAAGGTCACCGAGACGATGGTGGTGGAACGCTATTCCCACGTGATGCACATGGTGTCGAACGTCGAAGGCACCGTGGACGCGCAGCTCTCACCCATGGAGCTGCTGCGAGCGACGTTTCCGGCCGGCACCGTCACCGGCACCCCGAAGGTCCGCGCCATGGAGATCATCGACGAGCTGGAGCCGGAGCGGCGCAGCGTGTACGCGGGCGCCGCGGGATATCTCGGGTTCAACGGCAACATCGACCTCGCCATCGCCATCCGCACCGGCGTAGTGAAGGACGGCCAGCTGCACGTGCAGGCCGCGGCGGGCATCGTGGCCGACTCCGTTGCCGACAACGAATGGCGCGAGACGCAGAACAAAGCGCGCGCTCTGTTGGCCGCCGCGGAGCTGGTGCATGCCGGCGTCGACAGCCCGGTCGAGTGAGGCCGCCATGCTCCTGATGATCGACAACTACGATTCCTTCACCTACAACCTGGTGCAATACCTGGGCGAGCTGGGCGAGCAGGTGAAGGTCGTTCGCAACGACGAGATGACCGTAGACCAGCTCGAAGCGCTGGGCGCCGCGCGCGTGGTGCTCTCGCCCGGGCCGTGCACGCCGAATGAAGCCGGGGTCTCGCTCGAGCTCATCGCGAGGATGGCGGGGCGGGTTCCGATCCTCGGCGTATGCCTCGGGCACCAGGCAATCGGCCAGGCGTTCGGGGGACGCGTGGTCCATGCGAAGACCCTGATGCACGGGAAGGTCTCGCGCATCCATCACGAAGGCCGCGGGGTGTTCGAGGGATTGCCGACCCCCTACGACGCGACGCGCTACCATTCGCTCGCCATCGAGCGCGCCACCTGTCCGGAAGCGCTCGAGGTGACGGCGTGGACCGAGGACGGCGAGATCATGGGCGTGCGCCATCGGTCGCTCCCCGTGGAGGGCGTCCAGTTCCACCCTGAATCGATCCTCACGCAGCACGGCCATGCGCTGCTGCGAAACTTCCTCAAGCGCTCCACATGAGCCGAAAGCCCGCGATGTTCACGCCCCTCGAAGCCATCAACCGCCTCTGCGACAAGCGCGAGATCTTCTACGACGAGATGGTCGACCTCATGCGCCAGGTGATGGAGGGCAAGGTGCCGCCGGTGCAGCTGGCGGCGATCCTCATGGGCCTGCATGTGAAGACCGAATCGGTCTCGGAGATCGCAGCCGCCGCGGCGGTGATGCGCGAATTCTCCACCAAGGTCGACGCCGGCGGCCTCGAGCACCTGGTGGATACGTGCGGCACCGGCGGCGACAAGGCGCATACATTCAACATCTCGACCGCGGCAGCGTTCGTCTCGGCAGCCGCCGGCGCGCGCGTCGCCAAGCATGGCGGCCGCTCGGTGTCGTCGACATCAGGGAGCGCCGACGTATTGGAGGCGCTCGGCGTCAACGTGGCGCTCACGCCGGAGCAGGTGAGCCGCTCATTACGCGAGGTCGGGCTTGGTTTCATGTTCGCACCCAGCCACCATCCGGCGATGAAGCACGCCGCCCCGGTGCGCAAGGAGCTCGGCATGCGCACCATCCTCAACATCCTCGGCCCGCTCACGAATCCCGCCGGTGCTCCCAACCAGGTGATGGGCGTCTTCCACGAAGACCTGGTAGGGATCCAGGCGCGTGTGCTCAAGATGCTTGGCAGCCGGCACGTGCTCACGGTCCATGGCCACGATGGCCTGGACGAGATCACCATCAGCGGCCCCACGCACGTGGCCGAGCTCAAGCACGACTTCATCACCGAGTACGTGATCGAGCCCAAGCAATTCGGCCTCGACACCGCGCCTCTCGAGTCCATCCAGGTGAAGGACGGCGCCGAGTCGCGCGCGCGCCTGGAGGCGGTGCTTGGAAACGAGGTGGGCCCTTCGCGCGACATCGTGATCCTCAATTCTGCCGCGGCCCTGTATGTCTCAGGGGTCGCCGCCAGCCTGTGGGACGGCGTTGCCCTGGCTCGCGATGCGATCGCGAGCGGCGCGGCGAAGGCGAAGCTCGAGCAGCTGGTCGCGTTCACCCGCGCACTCCCCAAGGCGGGTTGATGTCCGACGTCCTCCTCAGGATCCTCGCTGCGAAGCGGGCCGAAGTCGCCGCCTCCCGGGAGCGCGTGCCGCGCGCCGAGATCGAGGCGCAGGCGCGCGCGGCTTCGCCCGCCCGGGGCTTCGAGCGGGCGCTGCGCGCCAAGGTGGCGGCGGGAATGCCCGCAGTGATCGCCGAGATCAAACGCGCGAGCCCCAGCCGGGGATTGATCCGTGCGGACTTCGATCCGGCCCGCATCGCCGCTTCCTACCAAGCGCATGGCGCGGCATGCCTGTCCGTGCTCACGGACCGCGAATTCTTCGGAGGATCTGCCAGCGATCTTCGTGCAGCGCGCGCCGCGTGTGCGCTGCCAGTGTTGCGCAAGGATTT
>DATLEL010000109.1:0-7451 GCA_035525255.1 Usitatibacter sp. | reverse complement strand
CGGCATTGCCCGCGAAACGCTCGCGCAGCCAGTATTCGACCGCCTTCACGTCATGGTTGGTGGTGGCCTCGATCGCCTTGATGCGCTCGGCCTCCGCCACGCCGAATTCCGCGGCGGCGCGCTGCAGCTCGGCGCGGGTGGCGGCGGAGAAGGGCTTCACCGATTCGAATGCCGGCTCGTCGCCCAGGGCCAGAAGCCATGCGACCTCGACCGCCACGCGCTCGCGCATCAACGCGTATTCGCTGAAATGGTCCTGCAGCGGCCGGGTCCTGGAGGCGTAGCGCCCGTCGAGGGGGGAGAGGGCGGTGAGGGGCGAGGGCATATGCGTCGAGGGAGAATTTTATCACCCCGCTGCTATACTCCGCCGCTCTTTCGCCAGCGCCCTCCAGGACACGATGAAACTGATCGGATCGAAGACCAGCCCCTACGTGCGCAAGGTGCGGGTGATCCTCGCGGAGAGGAGCATCGCGCACGACTTCGTCGAGGAGAGCGCGTGGACCGCGGGGACTACCGTGCCGCGCTACAACCCGCTCAACAAGGTGCCCGCGCTGCAGCTGGACGGCGGCGAATCCCTGTATGACTCGGCGGTGATCGCCGAGTACCTGGACGCGATTTCCGGCGGCACCTACCTGCCTGCGGCGCCCCTCGAGCGCGCCCGCGCGCATCGCGACGAGGCGCTCGGCGATGGCATCGCCGATGCGGGCATCACCGCCTTCCTGGAGCGGAAGCGCGAGATGTCGCGCCAGGATGATGCGTGGGTGGCGCGGCAGATGGACAAGGTGAACGCGGGCATCGCGGCGATGGCGAGGAGCCTCGGCGACAAGCCCTGTCTCGGCGGCGCGCAGATGAACGTGGGCGACATCGCCTGCGCGTGCGCGGTCTTCTGGGTCGAATTCCGCATGCCCGAGGTCCGCTGGCGCGACGAGCACGCCAACCTCAAGGCCTGGGCGGAAAGGCTGGAAGTGCGCGCATCCTTTGCAGCCACGCGCCCTCCGGGCTAGCGAATCACCCCGCCGCCAAGGCATTCTTCGCCGCGGTAGAGCACCGCCGACTGTCCCGGCGTCACCGCCCATTGGGGCGCCTCGAAGTCCAGCGAAAACTCGTCGCGCGCGGTGACCTGCAGCCCGCAGGCAGCGTCCGCCTGCCGGTAGCGTGTCTTGGCGCCGACGGGCGCGCCGCGCTCCGCGGGGGCCTCTCCCGCGATCCAGCTCGCGTCGGCGGCGGCGAGCTCCCGGCGCAGGAGAAGCGCGTGGCCATGGCCCTGCACGACCGTGAGCGTGTTGCTCGCCAGGTCCTTGCCGGCCACGTACCACGGCTCGCCGCTATCGTCGCGCCGCCCGCCGATGCCGAGCCCCTGGCGCTGGCCGATGGTGTAGTACATGAGACCGTGGTGCTCGCCCACGCACATGCCTTCGGGCGTCAGCATCGCGCCGGGATCGCGAGGCAGGTAGCGCGAGAGGAATTCGCGGAACGGGCGCTCGCCGATGAAGCAGATGCCGGTCGAATCGCGCTTGGCATGGTTCGGCAGGCCGGCCTCGAGCGCGATGCGCCGCACTTCGGTCTTGTGCAGATGACCCACGGGGAAGAGCGTGCGCGCGAGCTGCGCCTGCGTGAGGCGGTGAAGGAAATAGCTCTGGTCCTTGCCGGGATCGAGGCCCTTCAGCAGGGCGAAGCGCCCGTCGCGCTCCTCCACGCGTGCGTAATGCCCGGTGGCGATGCGCTCCGCGCCCAGCGACACCGCATGGTCGAGGAACGCCTTGAACTTTATTTCCGCGTTGCACAGCACATCGGGGTTTGGCGTGCGGCCGGCGCGGTATTCGGAGAGAAAGCTCGCGAACACGCGCTCGCGATACTCGGCGGCGAAGTTGACCGCATCGATGTCGATGCCGATCTTCTCCGCGGCGGCGACCGCGTCCACGAGGTCTTCGCGCGTGGAGCAGTATTCGTCGTCGTCGTCGTCCTCCCAGTTCTTCATGAAAAGCGCGCTCACGTCGTGGCCCGCACGCTTCAACAACAGCGCGGCCACGGCGGAATCGACACCTCCCGAAAGTCCCACGACGATCTTCATGGCTGCATTCTACGGATGCGCAAAAAGCAAAAGGCGGGGCCGAGGCCCCGCCTTCGCTGAAAACCGGGCGATTACTTCTTCGGCGCGTCGGCCTTCTTCGAGTCGTCCTTCTTGGCCTCGGCCTTGACGGGCGCCGCGGCGCTCTTCGGGGCTTCGGCGGCCTTCGGGGCTTCGGCGGACTTCACCGCGTCCTTCTTGGCCTTCTTGGCTTCCTTCTTGGCCTTCTTTTCGGCCTTCTTCTCCTCGGCGGTCATCTTCGGCGCCTCGGCCTTGGCGGACGGGGCCGGAGTGGCGGGAGTGGCCGGCGTTGCGGGCTTGGCCGGCGCGGCGGTGGTGGCGGGCTTCGCGGGCTCGGCGGGTTTCGCCGGGGTCGCTTGCGCGAACACGGAGATCGAGGCGGAAGCGAAGAGCATGGCGATCAGGGTGGACAGGTGCTTCATAGTTGTTTTATTCCTAGGTTTGTTGAACAAGGTCATTAACGTTCGACTGCGCTGACTTCCAGCCTCGTCGCCATCATTAACGCCGCGCATTATACCGGGGTTGACACCAGCGACAATGGATGGCTGAAGGGCCGGGCACGCCGTCAACGCGGCGGCGGCTGGAGGTCCGAAGCGGGAACCTCGCGCCATTGCCCCAGCGCCAGCCCTGAGATGGTCCACGGGCCGATACCATGGCGCACCAGCCGCAACGTCGGCAGCCCCACCGCGGCGGTCATGCGGCGCACCTGGCGGTTGCGTCCTTCGCGCAAGCGGATCTCGATCCATGCGGTGGGTACCGCCTTGCGGAAGCGGATGGGTGGATCGCGTTCCCACAGCTCCGCCGGCGCCTCGATGGCGCGCGCAAACGCGGGAAGCGTCGGGCCATCGTTGAGCGTGACACCCGCCGCGAGCCTTGCCAGCGCGTCGTCGGAGGGCTCTCCTTCGACCTGGACCCAGTAGGCCTTCTCGAGCTTGTGGCGTGGATCCGCGATGGTCGTCTGCAGTCGGCCTTCGTCGGTGAGCACCACCAGTCCCTCGCTGTCGGTATCGAGCCGGCCGGCGGGGTACACGTGCGGCACGTCGATGAAGTCCTTCAGCGTGGGATGGCGCCCGTCGCCGGTGAACTGGCAGATGACGCCGTGGGGCTTGTTGAGGAGGAGGACGCGACTCAAGTGGCAGGCCGGGCTCGACCCCTTTGTTATAATTTTCGATTGTGCCCCCGAAACGAAGAGCGCGAGGAGCGATGAGCAAGATCAAGGTGAAGAATCCCATCGTCGAGATGGACGGCGACGAGATGACCCGCATCATCTGGCAGAAGATCCGCGAGGAGCTGATCCTGCCGTACCTCGACGTGGACCTGAAGTACTACGACCTCGGGGTCGAGCATCGCGACGCGACCGACGACAAGGTGACCGTCGAGGCGGCCAACGCGACGAAGCAGTACGGCGTCGCGGTGAAGTGCGCGACCATCACGCCGGACGAGGGGCGGGTGAAGGAATTCGCGCTGAAGCAGATGTGGAAGAGCCCCAACGGGACGATCCGCAACATCCTCGACGGCACCATCTTCCGCGAGCCGATCATCTGCAAGAACGTGCCGCGCATCGTCTCCCACTGGAACAAGCCGGTCGTGGTCGCGCGCCATGGCTTCGGGGACCAGTACAAGGCGAGCGAGATCAAGTTCGACGGCCCCGGCATCGTCACGATGAAGTTCACGCCGAAAGGCGGCGGCGCGCCGATCGAGAAGGAGGTGTTCCAGGCTCCCGGGGCGGGCGTCTCCATGGCGATGTACAACCTCGACGATTCGATCCGCGGTTTCGCCAGTGCCTGCTTCAATTACGCGCTGGACCGCAAATACCCGGTGTACCTCTCCACCAAGAACACCATCCTCAAGGTCTACGACGGGCGCTTCAAGAACATCTTCGAGGAAGTCTACGAGCGCGACTTCCGCTCACGCTTCGAGGGCGCGGGCCTCACCTACGAGCATCGTCTCATCGACGACATGGTGGCCTCGAACCTCAAGTGGAACGGCGGCTACCTCTGGGCCTGCAAGAATTACGACGGCGACGTGCAGTCGGATACCGTGGCACAGGGTTACGGCTCGCTCGGGCTCATGACCTCGGTGCTGACCACGCCCGACGGCAAGACGGTCGAGGCGGAGGCGGCGCACGGCACGGTCACGCGCCACTATCGCCTGCACCAGCAGGGCAAGCCCACCTCCACCAACCCGATCGCCTCAATCTATGCATGGACCCGCGGCCTGCACTATCGCGGCAAGATGGATGGCACGCCCCAGGTAATGGAGTTCGCGAAGACGCTCGAGCAGGTGTGCGTGGACATGGTGGAGTCCGGCAAGATGACCAAGGACCTCGCCACGCTGATTCGCCCCGACCATCCGTTCCTCACCACCGAGGAATACATGGACGCGGTGGACTCGGAGCTCAAGCGCCGCATGAAGTGACCGCACCATAGAAAAAGGCCCTGCGAGCCGAGCCGCAGGGCCTTTTTTCGAAGACTGCTCCCTATGCCGCCTGGATGTTGGACGCCTGCTTGCCCTTGGGGCCCTGCGTCACGTCGAACGAGACCTTTTGGCCTTCTTTGAGGGTCTTGAAGCCCTGCATTTGGATCGCGGAGAAGTGCGCGAAGAGGTCTTCGCTGCCGTCGTCGGGCGTGATGAACCCGTATCCCTTCGCGTCATTGAACCACTTCACAGTTCCGGTTGCCATGCGATTGCCTGCCTCTTGTTAAACGGGTGGAGTCCCGCGCATCGTTCGGATCCAGGCCCCGCTCGTCAAAAGGCGATGCAGAATCCTTGAAACCAAACTCCAAGGCGCTTTTTACGCGGCGTACCCCAGAGTGTCAATAGCGCCCCGCTGAGAGCGCAAACGCACCCAAAAAGGCCCTCGCGGCGGGAAACCGGCGCCCGGTTCGCGCGTCCAAATGTTTGAAGGACTTGAAAAACCCTCCCCTCTTGTCCATATTAGAGCGACATCGCTCGTTTTCACGTCCAAAGGGAAATCCGGAGGTCCTTCGCTTTGAGCGTCACCTCCAGCCCGAGTCCACATGGCAGAAAAACCCAGCGGCACCGCCCTCAAGCCCAGCGAAGCCCAGGTCAAGCCGCCGCCCATGTTCCAGGTCGTCATGTACAACGACGACTACACGCCGATGGAATTCGTGGTCGAGGTGCTGCAGGTGTTCTTCACCCTGCCCCGGGAACGCGCTACGCAGATCATGCTCAAAGTTCATACGGAGGGTAGGGGCATCTGCGGCATCTATCCGAAGGACGTCGCCTCGACCAAGGTGGAACAAGTAACCGCATATTCGCGCCAGCACCAGCATCCGTTACAGTGCGCGATGGAGGAAACATGATTGCCCAGGAGCTCGAAGTCAGTTTGCACATGGCTTTCGTCGAGGCCCGCCAGAAGCGCCACGAGTTCATCACCGTGGAGCACCTGCTGCTGGCCCTCTGCGACAACCCATCTGCTTCCGAAGTATTGAAGGCCTGCGCGGCGAAGATCGACGAGCTGAAGAAAGCCCTGTCCGACTTCGTGATGCAGCACACGCCCACCGTCGCCGGCACGGGCGAGGTCGACACACAGCCCACGCTCGGATTCCAGCGCGTCATCCAGCGCGCCATCCTGCATGTGCAGTCTTCCGGCAAGAAGGAAGTGACCGGCGCCAACGTCCTGGTCGCGATCTACGGCGAGAAGGATTCCCACGCGGTGTATTTCCTGCACCAGCAAGGCGTGTCCCGCCTCGACGTCGTCAACTTCATCTCCCACGGCATCACCAAGGCGCCGCAGGCACCCGGCTCGCGCGAGGAAGGCGAGAGCGAGGCCGAGGCTCCCGAGGCCCAATCGGGCGGCGCGCTGGAGAGCTTCACGCAGAACCTGAACCAGCTCGCCATCGACGGCAAGATCGATCCCCTGATCGGCCGCGAGTCGGAGCTGGAGCGCGTGGTGCAGATCCTCTGCCGCCGCCGCAAGAACAACCCGCTGCTGGTGGGCGAAGCCGGCGTCGGCAAGACCGCGATCGCCGAGGGCCTCGCCAAGCGCGTGGTCGACGGGCAGGTCCCGGAGATCCTCGCCAAGGCGCAGGTGTATGCGCTCGACATGGGCGCGTTGCTCGCCGGCACCAAGTACCGGGGCGATTTCGAGCAGCGCCTGAAGGCAGTCCTGAAGCAGCTGGTCGACAACCCCAACGCGATCCTGTTCATCGACGAGATCCACACGTTGATCGGCGCCGGCAGCGCATCCGGCGGCACGCTGGACGCCTCCAACCTGTTGAAGCCGGCATTGTCGTCGGGCGCGCTCAAGTGCATCGGCGCGACCACGTACCAGGAATACCGCGGCATCTTCGAGAAGGACCACGCGCTCTCCCGCCGCTTCCAGAAGGTGGACGTGAGCGAGCCTTCGATCCAGGAGACGGTCGAGATCCTGCGCGGGCTCAAGTCGCGCTTCGAGTCGCACCATGGCGTGAAGTACACGGCGAACGCGTTGACCACCGCGGCGGAGCTCTCGGCGCGCTATATCAACGACCGCCACCTGCCGGACAAGGCGATCGACGTGATCGACGAGGCCGGCGCGCTGCAGCGCATCCTGCCGAAGTCGAAGCAGAAAAAGGTGATCGGCAAGCCCGAGATCGAAGAGATCGTCTCGAAGATCGCGCGCGTGCCGGCGCGCAACGTCTCCAACGACGACCGCTCTGCGCTGAAGAACCTGGACCGCGACCTGAAGGCGACGGTCTTCGGCCAGGACAAGGCCATCGATGCGCTCGCCGCCGCGATCAAGATGGCGAGGAGTGGGCTCGGCAACCCGCAGAAGCCGGTGGGCAGCTTCCTGTTCTCGGGCCCCACGGGCGTCGGCAAGACCGAGGTCGCGCGCCAGCTCGCCT
Organism: Usitatibacter sp.; assembly: GCA_035525255.1. Lineage (GTDB taxonomy): Bacteria > Pseudomonadota > Gammaproteobacteria > Burkholderiales > Usitatibacteraceae > Usitatibacter. Next base: position 515 of record DATLEL010000109.1, on the reverse strand, counting down.
TCATCATGGGCGTGGAGCTGATCCGCTTCGACATGTCGGAGTACATGGAGCGTCACGCGGTGTCGCGCCTCATCGGCGCGCCCCCGGGCTATGTCGGCTTCGACCAGGGCGGGCTCCTCACCGAGGCGATCACCAAGCACCCGTACTCGGTGCTGCTGCTGGACGAGATCGAGAAGGCGCATCCGGATATCTTCAACATCCTCCTGCAGGTGATGGACCACGGCACGCTTACCGACAACAACGGCCGCAAGGCGGACTTCCGCAACGTGGTGATCGTCATGACCACCAACGCCGGCGCCGAGGGCCTGTCGAAGAACGTGATCGGCTTCTCCAACAGCAAGACGGCCGGCGACGAGATGGGCGAGATCAAGCGCCTCTTCACGCCGGAGTTCCGCAACCGCCTCGATGCGGTGGTGTCCTTCGCGGCGCTGGACGAGAAGATCATCCTGCGCGTGGTGGACAAGTTCCTGATGCAGCTCGAGGCGCAGCTGGCCGAGAAGAAGGTCGAGGCCATC
>DATLEL010000073.1:0-8676 GCA_035525255.1 Usitatibacter sp. | reverse complement strand
GTCAGCGGCCAATCAGTGCTTCCAGGGCGGAAGCGCGCGCAGCACGTTCTGCGCTTCCTCGAGCGCGCGGTCGCGGCTCACGCGCAGGTCGGCGAGCGTCACCGGTACCAGGTGATCGGGCACCACGCCCTCGCCCTCGATGCGCTTGCCGTTGGGCATGACGAAGCCCACTTCGCTGTATGCGAGCTCGCCGCCGCCGGGGATGCGCGCATAGCCGAGGAATCCCAGCAGGCAGCCGCAGCTGGGCTCGCCCACGACGCTCGCGCGGCCGGTCGCCTGCAGCGTCGCGGCGAAGAGCTCGCTGGCGCTGCCGCTCATCGCGTTCAGCAGCACCACCACCGGGCCACGGTAGGCGCTGGCGTTGCCTTCGACCTCGGTCTTCAGCTTGATGACCTCGACGGTGCCGAAGAAGAGCGAGATCGGCTGGCCGGTGCGCGTGAGGACGCGGCCGAGCTCGGTCTTCGAGGGGAAGAAGCGCCCCAACATGGCGTTCACGCTGTGGAGCGAGCCGCCGGGATTGCCGCGCAGGTCGATGACGAGGCCGGGCGTGTCCTTGAGCGCATCCATTCCTTCGAAGGTCTTCGGCATCACGCCGAGCGTCCATTGCGTGAGGCGCAGGTAGCCCATGCCCGAGGGCAGCACCCGGTGGATGGCGGCCGGGCGGAAGGCCAGCTTGCGGCGGGTGAGGCGCGTGTCGAGGCGGCTGCCGTCGGCGCGCTCGAAGGAGACTTCGAGGCCGCTGCCCTCGTCGCCCGAGACGAGGCGGCGCATGGCGCGAAGGTGGCGCGACCGCTCGGTGGAGTCGAAGCGCGTGTCGGCCATGAGGCGCTGGTAGACCGTCATTGCGGCCTCGCCCTGGATCGTGGCGAGCGTCATGCCGGGGCGCACGCCGGCCCACCACGCGTCGGAGTCGGGCGAGACGCCGAGTACCGCGAGGCGACCTTCGAGTGGCACGAAGGAGAAGCCCATGGAGATCGATTCGTCGCGCTTGCGCAGCGCTGCGCGCCGCGGCGATTCCACGCGTGTGTGGGCATCCTTGAGCTCGCCCGTCATGCGGTCGAGCACGTCCCAGAACGCTTCGTCATCCGGTGCGGCGTGGGCGAGGGGGCGATAGCGCTGGCCGACCGCATTCCAATCGATGCCGTTGAGGTGCGGGTCGTAGTAGCGCGAGTTGATCGTCCGCCACACGTAATCGAACGCCCGGTCGCGCGCTTCCGCGTCGAGCACCGTGGTCGACCCGCTCGGCACCACGTCCGAGCCCACGCTCTCGATATCGGCGATCTGCCGGCCGATGACGTTGTGGGGGTCCACCGCCGCACAGCCCGCAACCAGCAGCAGAGCTGCAAACCCAAAACTGGTGTCAGACACCAGTTTCAGCATGCGGTCCTGTAATCCGATCGACCGGCCCCGCGTTTTTGGATCCATGCCCCGTTTGCCGCGCAATTTTCTCTCCGAGGTCCCGGTGCACCTGGTGCACCGCGGCAACAATCGCCAGAAAATCTTCCTGTGCGATGGCGATTACCTGGCTTTCCGCCGTTTCGCCGACATCGCCCGCACGACAAGCTGCGTTTCTGTTCACAGCTACGTCCTGATGCCCAATCACGTGCACTTGCTGGTGACTGCGAGGACCTGCGACGGGATCTCGAAATTCATCCAGTCGCTGGCCCGGAGATACGTGGGCTACTTCAACGCCTGCCAGGGCCGCACCGGGACGCTGTGGGAGGGCCGTTTCCACTCCGCGACGATCGCCACGGACCACTACCTGTTCGCCTGCCACCGTTACATTGACATGAATCCCGTGCGTGCAGGGCTGGTTCGCGGTCCAGCCGATTATCCCTGGTCGAGCCATCGGTTCTACAGCCGCGGCTCGGCCGACATCCTTGTCACGCCCCATTCGGTCATCGAGGGGCTTGCGCGCGACGAGCACGCAAGACGTGAAGCCTATCAGCGGCTGTTCGCGGAGAGCCCGTGCCGCGCGGACCTTGATGCGATCCGGGTCGCTACGCTTCGACGGCGCGCGTTGACCGCGGTGTCTGACACCAGTTAGGCAGCCGGGCAGGGCACCGCGCGAAGCTGCGAAGCGGGAAAGTCGCGCTGCATGAGGGTGAGGCGGGAGACCAGCTCGGTGTCGGGATCGCGCACCAGCATCACGAGCTCGCGCAGCTCCTTCACGAACGGCCCTTCTTCGGCGTTGGTGACGCCCTTCGCCTGGATGGAAGTGAGGAATCGGCGCGCGGCGTCCTCGGTGGAGAAGACGCCTAGCGAGATGGCGTTGTCGGGGCGCACGGAGATGTCGTTCACGCCCAGCTTGCGAAGCTGCGCCATCGAAGCCTCGGCGGTGCGGCGGTCGCGCGCCGCGGGAACATACACCCAATGGCGCGTGATTTCCTCGACGCGGCGCTCGATCAGTCGCGGTCCGAGGGCCAACGCGGCGAAGGCTTCCTGCGCGCGCGGTGCGTCGGAGGCCTGTATGCCCGAAATCTCCACGCATGCGGCGCCGGAGAGGGACTGCTGCGCCTTGCGGTTTTCCTCCGCGCGCCGCGCCGCGACCACGGGCGGGGTCACCGCGATGATGCGCACCTCGTCGCGATTACGCTCGCGTCCGGAGAAGTCGCTTTTCTCCACATGCGAGGTGAGCCCCACGTGGGCTCCGAGCGCGATCACGGCAAGCAGCAGCAGGAAGAAAAGCAGGCGGGACAATTTCTCAGCAGTTCCGGGCGATCAGGACGAGCCCATCGAGCACCAGATTCTCATGGATGGCGAAGGGGATGGGAAGGTGAGGTGAGATTTCGCCGGACGCGCCTCCCGACAGGATGATGTTGGCGGGAGCTACGCCTTGCTTCGCCATGGCGTCGGCGAGCCGGGTGATTGCACCTACACCGGCCGCGATCGCGCCGCTGGTGATCGCATCGGGCGTGCTTCGCGGGAGATCGTTGAACTCCCCTTCGGTCAGCCGGAGGCCGGCGGTGCCGCGGTCGAGCGATCGCCTCATCAGCGCGGGGCCCGGGACGATAACGCCGCCGAGGAATTGTCCTTCGGCAGTCAAGGCGTCGATGGTGAGTGCGGTGCCGACGTTTACGACGAGCTTATGGCCGCGGCTTAAGTGGTGCGCCGCGATCAGCGAAGCCCAGCGATCGGAGCCGAGCTGGCCGGGGTCCGCGTAGCCGTTCGTCACTCCGAGTAGCGAGGCTACGGGCCGAATCACTTGTAACGGGACGCCGGCCTGCTTACACGCGCGTTCGAGGTCCGCGAGGACTTGGGACCCCGCCACGTTCGAAGCGATCGCGCGATCCGGCTTTGGTGCTGCTTGCCACGCCGCACCCCAGCCCGCCGACTCGGCCGTCAGGATCGCGCCGCTCGCGAGCCACCGCCCGTCGCCGTGGACGCCCCACTTGATGCGTGTGTTGCCCGCATCGATCGCGAGCAAGACAAAACTGGTGTCAGACACTTGCAGGAAGCCCGCGACTATTAGATCGAAGAATGAAATTCGTGTCTGACACCAGTTTCATTTGGGGCGAAGGGAGATCTCGGCGGAGGAGAGGGCGTGGGAACGGCCGTCGTCGGTGGTGACGAGCAGCGCGCCGTCGGGGGCGACGTCGACGACCTGGGCTTCGAAGGGGGCTTCGCGCGGGGGGACGACGCGGACGCGGCGGCCCTGGTAGGCGTGCAGCGCGCGCCACGGCTCGCGGACCGAAGTGAATCCGGAGACTTCGAACTCTTCCAGCGTGGCGGCGAGCTCAAAAAGCAGCCGCGTGAGCAGCGCCGTGCGTGAAGGCGCGGCGGTGGAGCAATGCGCAACGTCGGTCACCGGCTGGTCGATGCGATCGACCACGCGCTCGGCGAGGCGGTAGTTCACGCCGACGCCAATCACCGCGGTGCTCGGGCCCTGCATCTCGCCGCTGGTCTCGACGAGCAGCCCCGCGAGCTTGCGGAAATCGACCACGACATCGTTGGGCCATTTCACCTGCACGCGATTGACGCCGCACGAAGCGAGCGCCCGCGCGACCCCCACGCCCACCGCGAGCGAGAGCCCACCCAGGTGTCCCGCGCCGCGATCGAATCGCCAAAGCAAAGAGAACACGAGTGAACCGCCCACCGAAGCGACCCACGAGCGGCCGCGCCGTCCGCGCCCGGCGCTCTGCCATTCCGCCGCAAGACACGTCCCCGAAGGCGCGCCCGCAGCGGCCATCTCCAAGAGACGCGTGCTCGTCGAGGCGATCTCGTCCACCACCTCGAGACGAATGCGCGTGCCCGAAAGGCCCGCCATCACCGCAGCCGCATCGAGGAACTCGATGGGCTCCGCGAGTCGATAACCGCGCCCGCGCACCGAAAAAATCTCGATTCCCAGCTCCGGCGCGCACTTCAGCGCCTCGGACAACGTCGCACGCGAGCGTCCTAGAGCGCGAGAGATGTCCTCGCCGGAATGAAAGCGCCCATCCGCGAGCCGCCGCAGCGCGAGAAATGTGAGGGCACTCATCGGCGGCGCGGCGATCGCGGCAAGGACTCGCGATTCTCGCGCAAGCAAGCAAACGCCTCGCGCCGGTAAGCCACCCCGGCGATGATCGCGTCCAGCAGCAACTCCACCCGCCGCGACAATTTCGAGTCCGCGCGATAGTCCGCCTCGGCGATGAAGTCCGCGCGCCCCGCATTCAGCAGCTTTACGCATGTGGCACGCCCGCTGCGGCGCTTACGGTCGTACACCGCCACCGTGTGCCCACCCGACTTCTTCGTCAGCGCCATCGAAGGCACGTCGGTCATGCCGTCGCCGACGTAGATCATGTTGTGGAAGGGGATGGGCCGCTCGCCCTCGGGCATGTGCTCGTTGATCGATTCGGTGATGCCCTCGCGCCCCTTGTTGATGCGGAACAGGAACTGGGTCTTGAGCGTGTCCGTCACCAGCAGCTTGGGGAAAGTCGCGACGCCGTGGTGGTTGAAGTGATACTCCGAGGCGTAGATGCGCTTGAAGTGCTTGCGGATCGAGGCGCCGTCGAGGATCTCCTTCTGCCCCGCCGAGATGAGGTAGTGCTGCAGCTGCGCGCGCCCGCCCGAGCGCCGCTTCACGTACGTGTTCATACGACCGAACCACGTCGCCACACCGGGAAAATACTTGATGCGGTGCGCCATCGCGGCGAAGTCCGCGCGCTTCACGTCGATGCGCCCCAGCTCGAGCGCTTCGATGATGTGGCGCATGTAGACCAGCATCGTGTCCGACTCGGTCTCGCGCGCATCGCGATTGACGCGCTCCCAGAATTGCGCCGGCTCGACACCGATCTTCGGGAGCACCGTGTACTCCTGCATCGGCTGCGGCGAGAGCGTGCCGTCGAAGTCGTATACCAGCGCGATCGTGTTCTGGAAGAAACTTTTGCTCAACGTTCATGCCCAAGGGCGAGGTCGCGCCATTCTACTGTGAGATGAACCTAGGCTTCCTCCCCACGCTGCCGTTGCACCTGAGCTACCCGCTGCTGTTCGGCGTGCTGCTCGTCGCGGGCATGATGGGAGGCGAGCTCGCGCGACTGCTGAAGATGCCGCGCCTCGTCGGCTACGTCGTGGTCGGCCTCATCATCGGGCCGCTCAGCAAGACCGCGGGCATGGGCCCGCTCATCGACGAGGCGCGCATCTTCGTCGACTTGGCACTCGGCCTGGTGCTCTTCGAGCTCGGGCGGCGCATGGACCTCACCTGGATGAAGCGCGACTGGACGCTCGCCGCCATGGGCATCGCGGAAAGCGCGTTCTCGTTCATCGCGGTGTTCCTCACGCTGATGGCGTTCAACTTCACGCCGGTGAAGGCGGGGCTCGCCGCCGGCATCGCGATGACCACCGCGCCGTCGGTGCTCCTCTTCATGTCGCACGAGACGCGTTCCGAAGGTCAGGTGACGGAGCGCGCGATCAACCTCGCAGCGCTGAACGGCCTCCTCGCCTCGATCATCGTCACCATCATGCTGGGCTCGGCGCACTTCGCCTCCGCGCGCGTAGACCTCGACACCGCAGTGCTGCATCCGCTTTACCTCTTCGTGGGCTCGCTGCTGCTGGGCGCCTTCATGGCGGCCTTCACGCGTGTCATCGCGCGCAGCGTCGAACGCAGCTCCGACATGCACTTCACGCTCATCGCCGGGATGGTGGTCGCGGCCGTCGGGCTCGCGACGCTCCTCAAGCTGCCGGTGATCCTGGCGCTGCTCGCCTTCGGCCTGTTCGCGAGGAACGACGAGCGCGGCCACGACCTCCTCAACGTGAGCCTGGCACCCGTGGGCCGCCTGCTCTACATCGTCCTCTTCGTCATCACCGGTGCGAGCCTGCCCCTGGGAGCGCTGGCCACGGCAGGCTGGATCGCGCTCGCGCTCGCCGTCGCTCGCACCGCCGGAAAGTTTCTCGGCGTGGTGATGTTCGCGCAGCTGGGCGGCTTGCGCCTCAAGCAGGGCATCGGCCTCGGCCTCGCGCTGACCCCGATGTCCACGCTCGCGCTCCTCATGCAGCACGACATCGGCCACCTCTTCCCCGGCTTCGCTCACGACCTCGGTGCGGTGTTCGTGGGCGCGATCCTCATCACCGAGCTCGCGAGTCCCTTCGCGGTGCAGTACGGACTGCGGCTCGCAGGGGAGACGCTGCCCGACACGACCGGCCAGTTCCGCGCCTTCCGGCCGAACCCGTCGGCGAAAGCCTGATCGATGCCGCTGGAGTTCACGCGCTCCGACGCGCTCACGTTCGGCATCGAGCTCGAGCTGATGGTGGTGAACACCCACAGCTACGACCTCTCGCGCGGCGCGGCGGACATCCTCCCGCGGCTCGCGCGCCTCGGTCTTCCCGGCGAAGTGAAGCCCGAGATCACCGAGAGCATGATCGAGATCAACTCGCGCGTGAACCGGCGCTACGACCAGCTGCTGGAAGAGATGATCGTGATCCGCGACGGCATCGTCGCCACCGCGGAGAAGCTGAACCTCGCCGTGGCGGGCGGTGGCTCGCACCCCTTCCACCGCTGGAGCGACCGGCGCATCTATCCCACCGAGCGCTTCCGGCACGTCTCCGAGCTGTACGGATACCTCGCCAAGCAGTTCACCGTCTTCGGCCAGCACATCCACATCGGGGTCGCGAGCGGCGATGACGCGGTGTACCTCACGCACCGCATGGCGCCCTTCATCCCGCACTTCATCGCGCTCTCGGCCGCGTCGCCCTTCTACCAGGGCGAGGACACCTCCTTCGAGACGTCGCGTCTGCACGCGGTGTCCGCGTTTCCGCTCTCGGGACACATGCCGGAAGTGGGCACGTGGGAGGAGTTCGGCGTGTTCTTCGACGAGATGCGCGCCTACGGGATCGTGCAGAGCATGAAGGACTTCTACTGGGACATCCGCCCCAAGCCCGAGTACGGCACGATCGAGGTGCGCATCTGCGACACGCCCCTCACCGTGGAGCTCGCGGCGCAGCTCGCCGCTTACGCGCAGACCCTCGCCGCCGACCTGCTGCTCAATCGCCGCAACGAGCCCGTGGCGCCGCTCTACCGCGTCTATGGCTACAACCGCTTCCAGGCGTGCCGCTTCGGCTTCGAGGCGTCGCTGGTCTATCCGTACAGCCACGGCCAGGCGCGGCTGCGAGAGGACCTGCTCACGACATTGGAGCGCCTGGCACCGACCGCGCGTGAGCTCGGCACCGAGGGCGCATTGCACGCGCTGGAGCTCCTCGCCGAGCGCAAGGCCAACGGCAGCTTGTGGCTGAGGGAGTGCTACGAAGCGAACCGCTCGCTCGCCGACGTGGTGCGGATGCAGTCGGTGCGGTGGGCTACAACACCTTCCCGGGATTCATCAGCCCGTAGGGATCGAGCGTCTTCTTGATGCCGCGCATGAGGTCGAGCTCCAGCGCGCTCTTGTAGTGGGAGATCTCGTCGCGCTTCAAGACGCCCAGGCCGTGCTCGGCGCTGATGGAGCCGCCCAGCGCGTCCACCACTTCGTAGACGATGCGGTTCACCTCTTCGGACTGCGCGAAGAACTCCTTCGCCTCCTGCCGCGACGACTTGGAGACGTTGTAGTGGATGTTGCCGTCGCCGACGTGGCCGAAGGCGACGATGCGAATGCCGGGGAAGCGCCGCGCCAGCCGCTCGCTCGCCTGCGCGATGAGGTCGGGCACGGAGCTCACCGGCACCGACACGTCGTGCTTGATGGAGACGCCTTCCAGCTTCTGCGCTTCCGCGATGTTCTCGCGCAGCTTCCAGAAATCGATCCGCTGCGAGCCGCTCGCCGCGATCGCCGCGTCCAGCACCAGCCCGGCCTCCACCCCCGCACCGAGCGCTTCTTCGAGGAGCCCGTCCAAAGCCCGCCCCTCGGTGCTGTCGGAGAGCTCCACCAGCACCTGCCATTCGTTGCCGCCGGGGAGGGGATCGCGCGAGCCGGGGATGTGGCGCAGCACGAAGTCGATGCAGATGCGCGAGATCAGCTCGAAGCCGGTGATGCGCTCGCCGCAACGTTCGCGCAGGAACGAGAGCAGCTTCACCGCCGAGGCGGGATTCTCCACGGCGACGAACGCGGTCGCCTGGGAGCGCGGCTTCGGAAAGAGCTTCAGCACCGCGGCGGTGATGATTCCCAGCGTCCCTTCGGCCCCGATGAAGAGCTGCTTGAGGTCGTAGCCGGTGTTGTCCTTGCGCAGCGAACGCAGCCCGTCCCAGACGCGCCCGTCGGGGAGCACCGCTTCGAG
>DATLEL010000068.1:0-4406 GCA_035525255.1 Usitatibacter sp. | reverse complement strand
CTTCGCGGGAACGCGGGATTTCGCGGCAGCCTTGCGCGGCTTGGCCACGGCGGGCTGGCCGCCGGCGCGCTTCAGTGCCCGCACCTCGCGCCGCAGCTCGATCACGGTGCGCTGCATCTCGTCCATCTCGCTGCGCGTGGGAATGTGGTGCATCTCGCAGAAGCTCTCCGCGATCTCGCGTTCGGCGAGCCGATATTCCGACGAGGTGCGCGTCATGCGGCGCTGCGCCTCGAGGAATTCGGCGGAGCGGTGCATCTCCAGCAGCGCCTTGTTGGCGGTGGCGAGCCACTGGTCCATCATCTCGCGGCCGTTCCTGATCGGCTCGGCCTTGGGATCGGAGAGCGATTTGGTGAAGCGCTCCAGCGCGCGGCTCCAGGCTCCCTGCACGACTTCCCAATAGCGCTCCACGTCCTTCGAGCGCTCGACCCACAGCTTCTGCACGTTGAGGACCTTCTTGTCGAGGTCCCAGAGCGTCGCGTATGCCGGGCCCTCGGTGAGCTTCTCCAGCCCCATGTCGAAGTGCGACCCGGCGCGCTTCCACTCGGCGGGGTCGAACATCTTCTGCATGGCGGCGGGGTCGAACCGGCCTCCCTGCGGCCATGCGCCCTTCACCTGCGCCGTCCACTGCTCCATGGTGTGGCGCATGAGCTCGCCCACTTCCTCCGCGCCCGGCGGCGGCTCGCCGCGCATCGCGCCGGGAGGCGGCTTCCCTTCCGACCACGCCTGGAAGAGGCTCTTCTGGTTGTCGCTCCAGAACTTGAGCCAGTCGTCGCCCGCCTGCTCAAATGCCTTCATGGAGACCCCCTGAAAAAGTACCAGGTACTTTTCGCTAGAACGTCAGCACTTGTCGCACGGCTTTGCCCTCGTGCAGCAAGTCGAACCCCTCGTTGATCTGCTCCAGCTTGAGCTTCCCCGACATGAGCTTGTTCACCGGCAGCTTCCCCTGCAGATAGAGGTCGATATAGCGCGGCAGGTCGCGCGACGGCACGCAGGTGCCGATATAGCTGCCTTTGATCGTGCGCTCCTCGGCGACGAGGTTGGTCGACGGCATGGCCCAGGTCGCCGCGGGCGGCGGCAGCCCCGCGGTGACGGTAGTCCCACCGCGCCGCGTGATGCGGTACGCGGTTTCGAATGCGCGCGTCGAACCCGCCATCTCGATGGCGTAATCGACGCCGCCCTTGGTCGCCGCCTTCACCTGGTCGACGAGGTCCGGCGTGGCCGCATTGAAGACGTGCGTCGCGCCCAGCTTCTTCGCGAGCGCGAGCTTGTCGTCGGAGAGATCCACCGCAACCACCGCGCGCGCTCCGGCGGCGACAGCGCCGATGATCGACGCGAGGCCCACGCCGCCCAGTCCGATCACCGCCACCGTGGAGCCCGCGCGCACCTGGGCGGTATTCACCACCGCGCCTACGCCCGTCAGCACCGCGCATCCGAAGAGCGCGGCTTCCTCCAGCGGCAACTCCCGATCCACCTTGACCACAGAATGGCGCGAGACCACGGCGGCCTCGGCGAACGCCGAGCAGCCCATGTGGTGGTGAACGGGCTTGCCATCCTTGAAGATGCGCCGCTCGCCCGAAAGCAGCGTACCCGCGGTATTCGCCGCCGCCCCCGGCTCGCACAACGCCGGCCGGCCTTCGGCGCAGGGATTGCAATGTCCGCAGCTGGGGATGAATACCAGCACGACGTGATCGCCCTTCTTCAGGTCGGTCACGCCCGCGCCGAGCTCTTCCACCACGCCCGCCGCTTCATGCCCGAGGGCCATGGGCGTGGGACGCGGACGATCGCCATTGATGACGGAGAGATCGGAGTGGCACAGGCCCGCGGCGCCCATCCGCACCAGGATCTCGCCGGGGCCGGGCGGACGCAGCTCCACCTCCTCGATGGTGAGGGGCTTCGACTTCGCATAGGGCATCGCAGCCCCCATGGCGTTGAGTACCGCGGCGCGCACCTTCAAATGATCTTCTCCGGGACGGGAACGTTGGCCGGTGCGGAAAGCGCCTTCAGGCGGGCGGTGAGCTTCATGTTCTCGCGGTAATCCACCGGGCAGTCGATGATCACCACGGTGTCCTCGGCGAGCGCCTTCTTCAGCGTGGGAACCAGCTCCTCGGTTTTCGTGATGCGATAGCCCTTGGCGCCGAAGCTCTCCGCGTACTTCACGAAATCGGGGTTCTTGAACGTGATGTGGCTGGGACGCCCGAAGTGGCGCATCTGGTGCCAGGTGATGAGGCCGTACTCGGAGTCGTTCCAGATGAGGATCACGAACGCGGTCTTCATGCGGATCGCGGTCTCGATCTCCTGGGAATTCATCATGAAGCCCGCGTCGCCGGTGACCGCGATCACCTTCTTTTCGGGGTAAGCGAGCTTCGCCGCGATGGCGCCCGGCACCGCGATCCCCATGGCGGCGAAGCCGTTGGAAATGATGCAGGTGTTGGGCCGCTCGGCGCGGTACATGCGCGACATCCACATCTTGTGGGCGCCGACGTCGGAGATGGCGATGTCCTCGGGGCCGAGGCACTCGCGCACGTCCCAGACGATCTTCTGCGGCTTCACGGGGAAGCCCGCGTCCTTCGAATACTCGGACCGATCCTCGGCGATCTTCTTGCGCACGTCGCGGAACGCGAGCTCCTTGCGCGGCTTGGCCTTGAGCGCGATGCCGCGCAGCGCGAAGCCGATATCTCCCAGCACGCCGCATTCGACGATGTAGTTCGCGTCCACCTCGGCCGGCAGCGCGTCGATGTGGATGATGGTCTTGTCGTTGTCGGGGTTCCACATGTCGGGGTGGTACTCGACCATGTCGTAGCCGATGCAGATCACCACGTCGGCCTTCTCGAAGGCGAACCACGGCAGGTCGCGCGCCTTGAGGCCGATGGTGCCGAGCGACAGCTCGTTGGAGAACGGCATGATCCCCTTGGCCATGAAGGTGTTGGCCACCGGGATCCGCAGCACCTGCGCGAAGTTCACCAGCGAATCCGCTGCGCCCTGCCGGATCACGCCGTTGCCGGCGAGGATCACCGGGTTCTTCGCATTGGAGATGAGCTTCGCCGCCTGCTCGATCTTGGCTTCCGGAGGCACGGGCGTGTACGCCTTCTGCACCGGGATCGGCTTCTTGTCGGTCTTCATCTCGGCGATGTTTTCCGGGAAGTCGATGAAGGCGGCGCCGGGCTTCTCGGTCTGCGAGACCTTGAAGGCCTTGCGCACGATCTCCGGCGTGATGCCCGGATCGACCACCTGCGCGCCGTACTTGGTGATCGGACGGAACATGCCCACCAGGTCGAGGATCTGGTGGCTTTCCTTGTGCAGGCGCGTGGTGGCGCCCTGCCCCGCGATGGCGACGATGGGCGCGCGGTCCATGTTGGCGTCGGCGACGCCGGTGATGAGGTTCGTGGCTCCCGGCCCGAGCGTCGACATGCAAACGCCGGCGCGGCCGGTGAGGCGCCCGTAGACGTCGGCCATGAAGGCCGCGCCCTGCTCGTGGTGGCAGGTGACGAACTTGATGGGGCTCGACAGCAGCGCGTCCATCACGTCGATGTTCTCCTCGCCGGGAATGCCGAAGATGTACTCGACGCCTTCGTTCTCGAGGCATTTCACCAGCAACTCGGCTGCGGACTGCGTCTTGGGGGCGGGCATGGAGGTCACCTGGGAGGGAATTTCGAAACCAGTGTAATACGCCGCACAGAGCGGGGTTTCAGCTCCCTGGCAGCTTGCCGTCGCGGCGCAGCGGAATGCGCCACGGGTTGCCGTCGCGCAACGGCTCCGGCAGCAGGCCGGCGGGGAAATCCTGGTAGCACACCGGCCGCAGGAAGCGCTGGATCGCGAGGCTGCCGACGGAAGTCGAGCGGCCGTCGGAGGTCGCGGGGAATGGCCCCCCATGAACCATCGCATGCGACACCTCGACGCCGGTGGGAAACCCGTTCACCAGCACGCGGCCCGCCTTGCGCTCGAGCACCGGCAACAGGGCGCGCGCGTATTCGAGGTCCTCCGCGTCCATCTGCAACGTGATGGTGAGCTGGCCCTCGAGGTCTTCGAGGATTTCGCGCATCGCATCGACATCGCGACAGCGCACCAACACCGACGACGAACCGAAAACCTCGTTGCGGAGCGCGTGATCCGCCATGAAGCTCTTCGCATCGGTAGTGAAGAACGCAGCCTGGCCGGCGTGGGGCGCGCTCGCGGCCTGCCCCCGTGCGACGGTTTTTACCTTCGAGTGCGCGGCGAGCTTCTCCACGCCGCCGCGATACGCCTGCGAGATCCCGGGCGTGAGCATGGTCTGCGCCGCGGCGGAGGGCAGGTTCTCCGCCACCTTGCCGACGAAGAGGTCGAGGTCCGTGCCTTCCGCGCCGAGCAGCAGCCCGGGATTGGTGCAGAACTGGCCCGCGCCCATGGTGAGCGAGCCGATGAACGCCTTG
>DATLEL010000067.1:0-4381 GCA_035525255.1 Usitatibacter sp. | reverse complement strand
TCCGGCTGCTGCACGCCTCTCGGAGGCAGCGCCTGGCGCGCATCCTCGTTGCGGGCTTCGAGCCCCGCCCAGTCGACATTGCGGAAGAACGTGTCCACGTAGGCGCGCGCATTGGCGCCGAAGTCCAGGTGATAGGCGTGCTCGTACATGTCGAGCGCGAGGATCGGGACGCCGCTCGCGACCGACTGGCTGTGCTCGGAGGCGTATTGATTCATCAGGCGCCCGTCGCGCGGCACGTACGTGAGCACCACCCAGCCCGAGCCGCCCGCGAGCGCGTAGCCCATGGCGCGGAACTCCGAGCGCCAGCGGTCGAGCGATCCGAAATCGCGCGCGAGGGCTTCGGCCATGGCCTTGGTCGGCTGCCCGTCGCCGCCGAGGCTCGCGAAGTAGAGCTCGTGCAGCAGCGTCGAGTTGAGCGCCACCAGCTCCTCGCGCTTCAACCCGTTGAGCACGTGCGGCGGCGTCTTGGCGAAGTCCAGCCCCTCCAGCTGCTCGCCGATGGCGTTGAGGCGGCGCATGGCGCCGCCGTAGTTGTTCTCGTAATGGCTCTCGATCAGCTTGAGCGAGAGCCCACTGAGGGTCCAGGGACGGCAATGGATCTGCTTGAGCGCGTAGCGCATGTCGTTACCTCCGTCGTGAAGCATTGGAAGTACGTCGCGCCGCTCGCAGGGATGTCGACAGTGCCCACGCTCGCGCGCAACGCCGACAGGGATTGGACGGGGCACCGTCTCGGAGGAAGACTCCACGGGGGTCCTGTCACCCCCGCAGGAAGATTACGCGGCGGCGGTGCGCGAAGTCAAATCGCCCCGGGTGGTTTGCCGGACACGCCCCATAATGTGCAGCGATGAAGCTCGAAACGCCCTCCCCCCAGCAGCACACCCCGATGATGCAGCAGTACCTCGCCCTCAAGGCGGAGTACCCGGACATGCTGCTGTTCTACCGGATGGGCGACTTCTACGAGCTGTTCTTCTCCGACGCCGAGCGCGCGGCGAAGCTGCTCGACATCACGCTCACCACCCGCGGCCAGACCGCGGGGCAGCCCATCCGCATGGCGGGCGTCCCGTACCACGCGCTCGAGCCTTACCTCGCGAAGCTGGTGAAGATCGGCGAGTCGGTCGCCATCTGCGAGCAGGTGGGCGACGTGGCGACCTCCAAGGGCCCGGTGGAGCGCAAGGTCACGCGCATCGTGACGCCCGGCACCATCACCGATTCCGCCTTGCTGCCCGCGTCGCGCGAGAGCCTGCTCGCGGCGGTGCACGTGATCGACCGCACCGCGGGCATCGCCTGGATGTCGCTCGCGAGCGGCCGCCTCACCGTGACCGAGGTGGCGCCCGCTCGCGTGGCCGCCGAGCTCGATCGCTTGCAGCCCGCGGAGCTCCTCACCGCCCACGACTCCGGCATCGCGGCGCGCGCGGGTACCGCCGCCAAGCGCCTGGACCCGTGGCAGTTCGACCTGGACGCCGCCAAGCGCGACCTCGCGCGCCAGTTCGGCACCGTGGACCTCTCCGGCTACGGCTGCGACGGCATGGACGCCGCCATCGCCGCGGCGGGCGCGCTGCTGGGCTACTGCCGCCACACGCAGCAGTCGACCCTGCCGCACGTGACGGGCCTGCGGGTCGAGCGCGAAAGCGAGTTCGTGCAGTTGGACGCGCCGACGCGGCGCAACCTCGAGATCACCGAGACGCTTTCCGGTGCCGAAGCGCCCACGCTTTTCTCGCTCCTCGACCGTTGCGCCACCTCCATGGGGAGCCGCCGCCTGCGGCATTGGCTCCACCACCCGCTGCGCGATACCCAGGTGCTGCGCGCGCGCCAGTCGGCCATCGAGGCGCTGGTGCATCCCGCGTCGCGCGTGCGCTTCCCGCGCGTGGCGGAAATCTTCGCGGGCTGGTCCGACGTCGAGCGCATCGCGACGCGCGTGGCGCTGCGCACCGCGCGTCCTCGCGACCTCGCGGGCCTGCGCGATACGCTCGCGACCCTCCCCGCCATGCACCAGGCGCTTGCCGGTAGCGGCCAGCCCGGCCTCGAGGCCGCCGCGGAATCGCTGGCGCCGGTGCCGGAATTGCTGGCGCGGCTGGCCGGCGCGCTGATGGACGAGCCCGCCGCCGTGCTGCGGGAAGGCGGCGTCATCCGCGATGGTTGCGACGGCGACCTGGACGAGCTCCGCGCGATCCAGAACGATTGCGGCACCTTCCTGCAGGAAATGGAGAAACGCGAGCGCGAGCGCACCGGCATCGCCAACCTGCGGGTGGAATTCAACCGCGTGCACGGCTTCTTCATCGAGGTGACGCAGGCGCAGCTCGACAAGGTCCCGGTGGAATACAAGCGCCGCCAGACGATGAAGAACGCCGAGCGCTTCATCACGCCGGAATTGAAGGCGTTCGAGGACAAGGCGCTCGCGGCGGGCGAGCGTGCGCTCGCGCGGGAGAAAGCGCTCTACGAGGCGCTGCTGGCCGACCTCAACTCCGAGCTCGCACGCCTGCAGGGCGTGGCACAGGCGGCCGCGGAGCTCGACGCGCTCTGCGCCCTCGCCGCTTCCGCGGAGATCCTCGGCCTCACCCGGCCCGATTTCACCAGCGACGATTGCATCGACATCCGCGATGGGCGCCACCTGGTGGTGGAAAGCCAGGTCGAGGACTTCATTCCCAACGACGCCACGCTCAGCCGCTCGCGCCAGCTGCTGCTCATCACCGGCCCCAACATGGGCGGCAAGTCGACGTACATGCGGCAGGTTGCGCAAATCGCGTTGCTCGCCTACTGCGGCAGCTACGTGCCCGCGAGATCCGCGTGCCTCGGACCCATCGACCGCATCTTCACGCGCATCGGGGCCTCCGACGACCTCGCCGGCGGCCGCTCCACCTTCATGGTGGAGATGACCGAGGCGGCGACCATCCTCAACAACGCGACCGCGCGCAGCCTGGTGCTGGTGGACGAGATCGGGCGCGGCACCTCGACCTTCGATGGGCTCGCGCTCGCCTACGCCATCGCGCGCCACCTGGCCGAGGGTGTGCGCTGCTATACGCTCTTCGCGACGCATTACTTCGAGCTCACCCAGCTCGCCGGCGCGATCCCCAACGTGGCGAACGTCCACCTCGACGCGGTCGAGCACAAGGACCGCATCGTCTTCCTGCACCGCCTCGAGGGCGGCCCCGCGGACCGCTCCTACGGCATCCATGTCGCGCACCTGGCCGGCATCCCGAAGGACGTGGTGCGCGCGGCGCGCCGCCACCTCGGCGAGCTCGAGAAGCAGTTGCGCCCGCAAGGCACGCAGCCGGATCTCTTCACGGCTCCCGCGCCGGCGGCGCCGGAGGCAGCGCCCGCGGCGAGTGCGCTTGGCGCCGCTTTGGATGCGATCCACCCCGACGAGCTGACGCCGAAGGAAGCGCTGGCGGCGCTCTATCGGCTGAAGGAGATCGCCGATGAGTGAAGCGCTGCGGCGCGCCGCGCGGGCAATGCTGGCCGCAGGCACGCTCGCGATCGGCGGTTGCGCCATGCAGCCGCCCAGCAGCGAGCGCTTTTCCTTCGCGGTGATGGGCGACACGCCGTACAGCGAAGCCGAGGACGTGCGCTACCAGGAGATGCTGCGCGTGATCGACGCCGCGCCGGTGGCCTTCACCATCCACGTCGGCGATTTCAAGGCGGGCGGCGCGGGCCTCTGCAGCGACGAGGTCTACCAGCTGCGGCGCCGCGAGTTCGACGCATCCGCCCATCCCTTCATTTTCACGCCCGGCGACAACGACTGGACCGATTGCCACCGCGCGCCGCTGGGCAGCATGGATCCCATCGAGCGCCTCGCGCGCCTGCGGGAGATCTTCTTTCGCGACCGCTGGTCGCTCGGCCGCACCCGCATCGAGACCCTGGCGCAGGACCAGTGCATCGACCCGTCGCCGCGCGGCTGCCGCTGCCCCGCCCATCCCGAGAACCGCTTCTGGTCGCGCGCCGGCGTGCGCTTCGTGACGCTCAACATCCCGGGGAGCGACAACAACATGGGACGCAACGCGGCCAACGACGCCGAGGCGCAATGCCGCGATGAAGCCAATGCGCTATGGCTGGAGCAGGCGGTGCGGGCGAGCGAGCGCTCCGAGACGCGCGCGATGGTGATCGCGTTCCAGGCGAACCCCTGGGAGACGCGCCGGCCCGGCTCCTACACCCCCATCCTGCGGCAGATACGCGAAGCGGCGAAGCGGCTCAAGAAACCGGTGCTGCTGGTGCACGGTGATTCGCACACGCAGCGGGTGGACACGCCGTTCGCCGATGCGATGGGCAACGTCGTGCCCGGTATCGTGCGGCTCGAGACCTATGGCAGCCCGTTCGTCGGCTGGGTGAAGGTGAACGTCGACCCCGACCATCCCGACGTATTCAGCTTCGAGGCGAAGCTGCAGGC
>DATLEL010000054.1:0-3793 GCA_035525255.1 Usitatibacter sp. | reverse complement strand
CGCACATCTGCAGGACCATGCTGGGAAACACGTTGGTGTTCTGCATGGCCACGGTGAGCCCCGTGCCCGTCGAGACTTCCGACTGGATGCGCTTGGTGGCGTCGTAGTAGACGTAGTTGCCGGCGGCACCCGCGACCGAGTCGAGCGACTCCACCAGCGGCACGCCCGCGGCGAACATCGTCGACAGCGTGCGGCACCAGCGGGCGATGGTGGCCTTGCGGATCACGTCGCCGAACACCGGCAGCTTGAGGAACATGCGGTCCATCACCTTCTGCATCGCGACCGAGCGCTTCCACGACCAGAAGAAGAACCACAGCCCGCCGAAGATCGCGGGGAAGATGATGTACCAGTTGCCGATGAACCAGTCCGATATCGCCATCACCACCAGCGTCGGGCCCGGCAGGTCCGCGCCGAAGCTCTTGAACAGGTCCTTGAACACCGGGATCACGAAAATCATGATGACCGCGGTCACCACGAACGCGACCACGATGATCGAGACCGGGTAGAACAGCGCGCTCTTGATCTTGCCCTTGATGGCGAGGATCTTTTCCTTGTAGGTCGCGAGCCGCTCCAGCAGCGTGTCCAGGATACCGGCGGCTTCACCCGCGCCCACGAGGTTGCAGAAGAGGTTGTCGAAGTACTTGGGGTATTTGCGGAACGCCTGCGACAGCGAGGAGCCGGTCTCGACGTCGGTCTTGATGTCGAGCAGCAGCTTGCCGACCGAGGGGTTGGAGTGGCCGCGGCCGACGATGTCGAAGGCCTGCAGCAGCGGCACCCCCGCCTTCATCATCACCGCCAGCTGGCGCGTGAAGATGGTGATGTCCTTCTCGGTGATCTTCTTGCCGCCGCGCGTCGAGACCTTCTTGACGCTCTGCACCTGGATGCCCTGGCGGCGCAGGTTGGCTGCGACGATGGACTCGCCCCCGGCGCGGACCTCGCCTTTCACTACCTTCCCGGACTTGTCCTTGCCCGTCCAGGCGTAGTTGTACTGCTTCTGGTCCCCACCGGCCTTTTTCGCTACGGCTGCCATGTTCGCTCTCCCTACTCGTTGGTGACGGCCTCGACCTCTTCGAGAGACGTCAGACCCTTCTTCACCTTGATGAGGCCCGACTGGCGCAGGTCCTTCACCCCTTCACGCTGCGCCTGGTCGGCCAGGTCGATCGCGGTGCCGTTCTTCATGATGATGCGTTCCATCTCCTCGGAGATGGGCATCACCTGGTAGATGCCTACACGGCCTTTGTACCCCGTATTCTTGCATAGCTCGCACCCCACGGGACCAAAAGGCTGCCATGAGCCATCCAGATCATCGTCCCGGTATCCGGCCCGTTTCAGCGCCTCTTCCGGGATGTCCACCGGCTTCTTGCACGAGCATAGTTTCCGCGCCAGGCGCTGCGCTGTGACCATGATCACACTCGAGGCGATATTGAACGGGGCGATGCCCATGTTCATGAGCCGGGTGAGGGTCTGCGGGGCGTCGTTGGTGTGCAGCGTGGAAAGCACCATGTGCCCCGTCTGCGCCGCCTTGATGGAGATCTCGCCGGTCTCGATGTCGCGGATCTCGCCCACCATGATGATGTCGGGGTCCTGGCGCAGGAACGCCTTCAGCGCCACCGGGAAGGTGAGCCCCTGCTTGTCGTTGATGTTGACCTGGTTCACCCCGGGCAGGTTGATCTCCGCGGGGTCCTCGGCGGTGGAGATGTTGATGCCCGGCTTGTTGAGGATGTTGAGGCAGGTGTAGAGCGAGACCGTCTTGCCCGAGCCCGTGGGACCCGTGACCAGCACCATCCCGTAGGGCCGGCCGATGGCGGCCAGCAGCGATTCCTTCTGCTCGGGCTCGTAGCCCAGCGCCTCGATGCCGAGCGTGGCGCTCGAGGGATCGAGGATTCGCATGCAGATCTTCTCGCCGAAGAGCGTCGGCAGGGTCGAGACGCGGAAGTCGATCGCCTTCGACTTCGACAGCACCAGCTTCATGCGCCCGTCCTGCGGCACGCGCTTCTCGGAGATGTCGAGCTTGGAGACGACCTTGATGCGCGAGGCGATCTTCTCCTTGATGGCGAGCGGCGGCTGGGCCACGTCCCAGAGGATGCCGTCGGTGCGGTAGCGGATGCGGTAGAACTTCTCGAACGGCTCGAAATGGATGTCGGACGCGCCGCCGTTGATCGCGTCGAGCAGGATCTTCTGCACGTACTTCACCACCGGCGCGTCGTCGATGTCGTCGGTGGACATCTCCGGCTGCGCCTCGCCGTCGGTCATCTCCATGCCCGACAGGTCGACGTCCTCGGTGGCGATCTCGAGCGCCTTGGCGCTCGAGTCGGTCAGCTTCTTGACGATCTTCTCGAGCTTGTCGTCCTCGACGACCACCGGCTCCATGTTGAGGCCGGTCGCGAACTTGACCTCCTGCAGCACCTGCTCGTTGGACGGGTCCGACATG
Source organism: Usitatibacter sp. (assembly GCA_035525255.1). Classification (GTDB taxonomy): domain Bacteria; phylum Pseudomonadota; class Gammaproteobacteria; order Burkholderiales; family Usitatibacteraceae; genus Usitatibacter. The sequence continues at coordinate 1,362 of DATLEL010000054.1, read as the reverse complement.
GCGACGAACACGCGGTTGCCGCGCTTGCCGAGCGCGATGACGCGGTGGTTCATCACGATCTTGGTGTCGATGAGGTTCAGCGGCAGCTGCTCTACGTCGACGGCGTTCAAATCCAGCAGCGGGTAGCCGAAGGTCTGCGCGGCGAACTGCGAGACCTCCTTGGCGGAAAGCTTGCGCACTTTCACCAGCTGCTGCACGAACGACAGCCCGTCCTTCGCGGCCTCGGCCTGGATGGCGTTGGCGTCGGCCTGCACCAGGCGGCCGTGCTGGACGAGTGCGCGACCTAACGCGCTGAAGGAGGCAGGCTGGGCAGCCATGGGGCGTTTATTTGGACGTTTAGAATTGTTTTAAATCAAAGTGATAATGCGCCTTTTGACTTTTGTTTGTAAAGAGTTTCCGGCGCTTTTGCGCGCCCCGGAGCCGGCTACCGGGCGCCTGATATAATTCCGGCCTATCAAGCACTTGGCGGCGCCCGGTGACCCCTCCCGGTCGGCATCGCCCTTCCATGCCCCTTCACGTCGTCGGCCTCAACCACCAAAGCGCCTCCCTGGAGGTCCGCGAAAAGCTCGCCTTCCCGCCCGAGCGGCAGGGTGACGCCCTGGCGGACCTGGCCGCCCAGCCGGGGGTGACCGAGGCGGTGCTGGTGTCGACGTGCAATCGCACCGAGGTCTACTGCCGCGCGGACGACTCCGCCGTGGCGCGCGATTGGCTCGAGGCGCAGGCGCGACTTTCAGGCCTTTCGGTGGCGCAGTGCCTCTACAGCCACAGCGGCGATCTCGCGGTGCGCCATGCCTTCCGCGTCGCCTCGGGCCTCGACTCCATGGTGCTGGGGGAGCCGCAGATCCTCGGCCAGGTGAAGCAATCGGTGCGCACGGCCGAAGGGGCCGGCACGCTCGGGCCGCAGCTGGGGCGCCTCTTCCAGCACACCTTCGGCGTCGCCAAGGACGTGCGCACGCGCACTTCGCTCGGGGCGCAATCGGTCTCGATGTCCGCGGCCGCGCTCAAGCTCGCGCAGAACCTCTTCGGCGACCTGTCACGCACCAAGCTGCTGTTGATCGGCGTGGGCGAGATGGTGGAGCTCGCCGCCACGTATTTCGTCGCGCAACGCCCGCAGGCGGTGGTGGTCGCCAACCGCACGCTCGCACGCGGCGAAGCGTTCGCCGAGCGCTTCGATGCGCAGGCGATCGCGCTTTCGGAGCTGCCCGCGCGCGTGGCGGAGTTCGACGTGATCCTTACCGGGACCGCTTCGACGCTCCCCATCCTGGGGAAGGGACTCATCGAGCGGGCCCTCAAGGCGCGCCGCAACCGGCCGATGTTCATCGTCGATTTCGCCGTGCCCCGGGACGTGGAGCCCGAGGTCGC
>DATLEL010000048.1:0-7616 GCA_035525255.1 Usitatibacter sp. | reverse complement strand
CGGCCGCCGCATCAACGACGGCATGGGCCCGTACGTCGCCCGCCAGACGGTGAAGCAGATGATCCACCAGGGCCGCAACATCCTCGGCGCCAAGGTGAACATCCTCGGCCTCACCTTCAAGGAAAACTGCAAGGACATCCGGAACTCCAAGGTGATCGACGTCATCCGCGAGCTGGAGCAGTTCGGCGTCGAATGCTTCGTGCACGACCCGGAAGCCGATGCCGACGAGACCATGCACGAGTACGGCATCAAGCTGCGCACCTGGGACGAGCTGCCGGCGGCGGACGCGGTGGTGCTCGCCGTGGCGCACAAGGCATACGTCGAGCGTCCCGCGTCGGAGATCCTCGAGAAGATCGTGAAGCAGGGCTGCTTCGTCCAGGTCAAATCCGCGTTCGATGCCGCCGCATTCACGCGCGAAGGGGTGCGCGTGTGGAAGTTGTAAGGAAGCCGCCCCTCCGGGTTGGCGTCTTCACCCATTCGGCGTTCCAGCCCCGCTGGATCGTCGACGCGCTGGCGAGTGCCGCCGGCGCGAGCTACGCGGAGCTCGCGGCGATCGCGCTGCCCGCCGGGGCCGACAAGGCCCCGGCCTCTGCGCCACTCCTGTGGCAGGCGTACAGCAAGGTGGACCGCGCGATCTTCGGCGGGTCCGCCGACGCCTCGGAGCGCCGTGACGTGGCACTGCTGGTGCCGCGCGAGCGCCGCGTCGAGATGGACGCCGCGGGCGCATGGAAGGCCCGCATCCGCGATGCGCGCCTGGACGTCGCGTTCGTGGTGGGCGAGATCGACGACGCCGAGCTGGAAGGGCTCGCGCGCTACGGCGTGTGGCGCTTCTGCTTCGGCGAAGGGCACGGGATCAACGAAGCGCTCGCGGGCGTGCGCGAAGTCGTGACGGCGCACCCGGTGATGGCTTCGGGCATCCACATCCATCGCGGCGGCGGCTTGCCGGACCGCATCGCCTGCCAATCGTGGTCGCGCACCTCCGCGTTCTCGATCTCGCGCAGCCGCGACATGCTGTTCTCCAAGACCGCGCAGTTCCTCGCGCGGGCGCTCCGCGACCTCCACGCGGGCGGCGCGAAGTGGATCGAGCAGGGCACCGAGGCGGCCTCGCCGCGTACGGCCGAGGGCTTCCCCGCGACCGGCGGGCTGTTGCGCGATATCACCCGCGTGGGCGCCCGCGTCGCGCGCCGCGCCGCCGAAAAGGCGCTGATGGTCGAGGAATGGTCGATCGCCTACCGCTTCTCCAACGACGAGAGCTGGAACGGCTCGCTCGACGGCTTCCACCGGCTGGACCCGCCCAAGGGCGGCTTCTGGGCCGACCCGTTCCCGATCCAGGTGAACGGCCGCAACTACATCTTCTTCGAGGAGCTGCCCGCGGGCGCCGACAAGGCGCACATCTGCGTGATCGAGGTGGATCGCGAAGGCCGCGCGTCCAAGCCCGTCAAGGTGCTCGAGCGCCCCTACCACCTGTCGTACCCGTTCCTCATCGAGGAGGATGGGCAGCTCTTCATGATTCCCGAGACCGCCAACAACAACACCGTCGAGATCTACCGCTGCGTGGAATTCCCCGCGAAGTGGAAGCTCGAGCGCGTGCTGCTGAACGGCGTCTCCTGCGCCGACGCGACGCTGCACCGCGACGGCGACAAGTGGTGGATGTTCGCCAATGCGGCGAACGCCGGCAGCGACATCAACGACGAGCTGCACCTCTTCAGCGCCGACGAGCTGCTGGGCGACTGGACGCCCCATCGCCGCAACCCGATCAAGTCCGACGTGCGCGGCTCGCGTCCCGCCGGGCGGCTGTTCAAGGACGGCAACCGCCTCTACCGGCCCGGCCAGATCGGCGCGCCGATCTACGGCTCGGGCATCGCCATCAACCGCGTGACGCGCCTCACCCAGGACGAGTACCTGGAGGAAGAGGATCGCCGCATCGTTCCCCCCGCTTACGACATGCGGGGGCAGGCGGGAGCTGATGTGGTCCTCGGCATCCACACGATGAACCGCGCCGGCGACCTGTCGGTCACCGACACCTTCCGCCGCCGCGCCCGCTTCTAGCCATGGCCCTCGAGGATCTCCTCCATCCATTCCTCGGCCGCTACCTGGCCGGGCCGTCATGGCTGCAGGCCACGGCAGGCCGCGCGTACCGCATGCTGCCGGCGGGGCTGCGCATGGGGCAGGCCTACGAACGCTTCCAGGCCGACACCGCGCTGCGCGGCGCCGCCGCCACCCGTGCCGCGCTCGCCAAGCTCGACACCACGCTGCGCTGGGCGCTGGAGACGGTGCCCGCGTACGCCGCGTTCCGCGGGCTGCTCAACGTCGAGCGCGACCCGCTCGAGATCCTCGCGCGCATCCCGGTGAGCGACAAGCTCGACATCAAGCACAACACCGAGCGCTACCTGTCGAGCGCCATGCCCGCCTCGGCGCGGCTGGAGATGTTCACCGGCGGATCCACGCGCAACCCGATGCGCTTCTTCCTCCACAAGCACGTGACGCGCCCGCGCGAGCTGGCGTATATCCAGGATTTCCGCGCGCGGCTGGGCATGGGCCCCGGCGACCTCACGCTCGCCCTTCGCGGCCGCACGGTGCCCACCGCGGCGCAGCCCAACGGCGCGGTGTGGAAGATCGAGCCCATCAAGCGCCAGCTGATCCTCTCCTCGGACCACCTCGAGCGCCGCTTCATGCCGCAGTACGCCGAGGCGCTCGCCACCCACCGGCCCGCGTACATCGAAGCCTTCCCCTCGGCGCTCTTCCCGCTGGCGCGCTGGCTCGCCGCGAACCCGCTGCCGGAGTTCACCCGCGGCCTGAAGGGCGTGATGCTCTATTCCGAGAACGTCTACGGCTACCAGCTGGAGAAATTCCGCGAGGTGTTCGGCTGCCCGATCGTGAGCCACTACGGCCACTCGGAACGCGTGCTGATGGCGGCGTCCATGCCCGACGACGAGCGCTACTTCTTCTGGCCCCAATACGGCCACTTCGAGCTGCTCGACGCCGACGACCGGCCGATCACCCAGCCCGGCAAGCTCGGCTTCGTGGTCGGCACCAGCTTCGATAACGGCGTGATGCCCTTCGTGCGTTACCGGACGGGCGACCTGGCGATGCTCTCCAGCCGCCAGCACCCCGAGCTCGCGGGCTTCCCGGTGTGCGAACGCGTCGTCGGGCGCCTGCAGGAATTCATCGTCTGCCGCGACCAGCGCCTGGTGTCCATCACCACGCTCGGCGTGGCGCACTTCCCCGAGCTCGCCCTGGCCGACGCCATCCAGTACGAGCAGCGGCGCGCCGGCAAGGTGGTGCTGAAGGTGGTCGCCGAGACGCCCCTTTCCGCGGCACAGTGCGAATCCATCGCGGCGGCGGTGGAGCGCAAGACCCAGGGCGGCTGCGACGTGGAAGTGGTGCAGGTGGAGTCCATCGCCCGCACGCCGCGCGGCAAGGCACGAATGCTGGTCCAGAACCTCGACATCCGGCGCTACTTCGGCGCCACCCAGGAGTCCTGAAATGCGCGATCCCTCCCACGTCGTCATGGTCGGCACCTCCTTCGAGACGCGCGGCGGCATTGCCTCGGTGCTGCAGACCTATCGCGCGGCCGGCCTCTTCGACCGCTGGCCGGTGGACTACGTCGCCACCCACCGCGACGGCTCGCACCTGCTGCGATTCCTCAAGGCGATCGACGGCTTCTTCGTCTTCCTGGCGCTGCTCTGCCGCCATCCGCGCGCCGTGCTGCACGTCCACAGCGCCTCGCGCGCGAGCTTCTGGCGCAAGTCGGTGTTCATGGCGCTCGCGCTGCTCGCGCGCTGGCCGGTGATCTTCCATCTCCACGGCGGCGGCTTCGCCACCTTCTACGACGCGGAGTGCGGCCCGCTGCGCCGGGCCCTGGTGCGGTTCTTTCTCGACCATGCGTCCTGCATCGTCGTGGTCTCGGAGCGCTGGTGCGCTTGGATGCACCGCGCCACGCGCAACCCCAACGTGGTCACCATCGCCAACCCGGTGTCGCTGCCGCCGGCTTCGGCGGCGCGCGAGACGGCGCTGGTGGCTTTCGCGGGACGTTGCTCCGCCGCGAAGGGTGTGCCCGAGCTGCTGGAGGCGGCCTCCGCGCTCGCGCCGCGGTTCCCCGCTTTGCGCCTCGAGCTCGCGGGGGATGGCGCCCTCGCGCAAATGAAGTCCCGGGCGGAATCGCTTGGCATCGCCGACCGCGTGACGCTGCATGGTTGGATCGGCCACGCCCGTCGCGACGACATGCTCGCGCGCGCCACCGTATTCGTGCTCCCGTCCCACGCCGAGGCTTTGCCGGTGAGCTTGCTGGAAGCCATGGCCGCCGGCTGCCCCGTGATCGCGAGCGCCGTGGGCGGCATCCCCGACGTGATCTCCGATGGTTTCAACGGGTTGCTGGTGCCCGCCGGCGACGCGCAGGCCCTGGCCGCCGCCATCGGAAAGCTGCTCGCCGATCCCGCGCTCGCCTTCGCCATGGGACGCGCCGCGCGCGCCACCATCGCGAGCCGCTTCACCGCCGACCGCGCCGTGGAGCGCGTCGGGCGCATTTATTCGAACCTCGGCGTGCCTTCCGTTGCCGAACAAGAGCGCGAAAACCGGGGACAGTCCCCGAACTCGTCTGTCCCCTTGGAGAGTCTGTGAACCGTCCCGTCGTCGTCATCCTCGGGCCGCACCGCGACGCGGTGAGCGGCGTGAGCACCCATTTGAACCTGCTGCTCGGCTCGTCGCTCGCCGAGGAGCACGAGATGGTGCATTTCCAGGTCGGCAGCGAAGGCCGCGACGAGGGCCCCGTCGCGCGGCTGCTGCGCCTCGTGACGAGCCCGTTCGCGTTCTTCGCGACCGTCCTCTTCCGCCAGGCTTCGGTCGTGCACATCAACACGTCGCTCAACCCGCGTGCCTACTGGCGTGACCTGGCCTACCTCGGCATCGCCAAGCTGCTGCGCGCCCGGGTCCTTTACCAGATTCACGGCGGCGCGTTGCCGCAGCACTTCTTCGCGGGAAACTCGCTCCTCACCGGATTCCTGCGCTGGACGCTCAAGGCCCCGGACGTGGTGGTGGTGCTCGCCCATGTCGAGCTCGATGCGTACCAGCAGTTCGTGCCCGAGCAATACGTGGTGCTGATGCCCAACGGCATCGATTGCCGCCCCTTCGCGCAGGTGCCCACGGTGCGCTCGCGCGCCGACCACCCGCTGCGGCTCCTGTACGTCGGCCGCATCGCGCGTGAGAAGGGCCTCTATGAAACCTTCCAGGGACTGCGCCTCGCTCACGAGCTCGGCATCGACGCGCGCCTGGTGGTGGCCGGGGCCGGCCCCGAGGAGCCGCGCCTGCGCCGTTACGCGCAAGCCCTCGGCATCGCCTCGCGCATCACTTTCGCGGGCCCGGTGTTCGGCGAGGACAAGGTGAAGCTGTTCGCGGGCGCCGACGTGATGCTGCTGCCCAGCTATTCGGAAGGGCTGCCCTATGCGCTGCTCGAAGCGATGGCGGCCGGCATCCCGGTCATCGCCACGCCGGTGGGAGCCATCCCCGACGTGGTGAGCCATGGCACGCACGGATATCTCGTGCCGGTGCGCGACGGCAAGGCGATCGCCGAGGCCATCGCCGCCCTGGGCGCGAACCGCGAGCAGCTTTCGTGGATGAGCCGGGCGTGCCGCCGCCGCATTCGCGCCGCCTACGACATCGACCGCCTCGCACGCGAGTTCTCGCTGCGTTATGCCGAGCTCTGCGGAGACCTGATGGTCGCCGCCGGTCCCGCGCCGGTCGCTCCTCCGCGCAAGCCCGCGGCGCCGGTGCCGGGCAAGCCCGCCGATATCGCGGGTGGGAGGGACTGACATGTGCGGAATCGCCGGCGCGATCGTCGACTCCCGCAGCGCCATGACGGCCGAGACGCTCGGCCGCATGCTGCATTCGATGGAGCACCGCGGCCCCGACGGCCATGGCGCGCGTGAATTCGCCGCCGCCGGCGGGCAGCGCGTGTTCCTCGGCCATCGCCGCCTCGCCATCATCGACCCGCGCGGCGGGCACCAGCCGATGTGCGACGACGCCGCCCAGCTCGCGCTCACCTTCAACGGCGAGATCTACAACTTCCGCCAGCTGCGCGACGAGCTGGTGGCCTGCGGCTACCGCTTCGAAAGCGGTTCCGACACCGAAGTGCTGCTGCGCGCTTACCAGCAGTGGGGCGAACAGGCGGTGGAGAAGCTGCGCGGCATGTACGCCTTCGCCATCTGGGACGGGCGCAAGCAGAAGCTCTTCATGGCGCGCGACCGCTTCGGCGAGAAGCCGCTCTTCCTGCTGGAGGATTCCGACGGCGTCTACTTCTCCTCGGAGATCAAGGGACTGCTGCAGCTCCCGCGCGCGAAGCCGGACGTTAACCTGTCGGCGGTGTGGGATTACCTCTCCTATCGCTACGTTCCCGGCCCGCGCACGCTCTTCCGCGGCATCCGCAAGCTGCCCCCGGGCAGCTGCGCCACGTGGGAGAACGGCAAGCTTACCGAGCGCCGCTACTGGGTGGCACCCGACCGCCAGGCCGTGGCGCCGAGCAATCCCAATGGACACGCGGTGCCGGAATTCCTCGAGCGGCTCGATGAATCGGTGAAGATGCAGATGGTGAGCGACGTGCCTTTCGGCGCGTTCCTCTCCGGCGGCCTCGACTCCTCCACCATCGTGGCGTTGATGACGCGCCACAACTCGAAGGTGAAGACCTTCTCGGTGGGCTTCAGCGACGACGGCTACAGCGAGCTCGGCTACGCGGGCGAGGTGGCACGCCACTTCGGCACCGACCACCACGAGCTGGTGGTGAACTCCGGCGACCTCATCGACCACCTGCCGAAGCTGGTGGGGTTCCGCGACGCCCCGGTGAGCGAGCCCTCGGACATCCCGATCTACATGCTGTCGAAGGAAGCGTCGAAGACGGTGAAGATGGTGCTCACCGGGGAGGGCAGCGACGAGATCCTCGGCGGCTATCCGAAGCACGTCTACGAGCGCTTCACGCAGCCCTACCAGCTGATGCCGGGCTTCATCCGCCATGGGCTGATCCAGCCGCTCACGCAGTCGCTGCCGTACGCGTTCCGCCGCGCCAAGACCGCGGTCACCAACCTGAACATCGAGGACTGGCCGGAGCGCTACGCGCGCTGGTTCGGCGCGCTTTCCAACCGCGAACGCGACCAGCTCGCGGCGTTCCGGGTGACGGCCCCCAATCGAGAGTGCAGCCCGCCGTTCGATAGCGAGGCCAGCAATTCTCCCTTGCGGCGCATCCTCTACTCCGACCAGACGAGCTGGCTGCCGGACAATCTCCTCGAGCGGGGCGACCGCATGACCATGGCCGCGTCGATCGAGTCGCGCGTGCCATTCCTCGACCACGAGCTGGCCGAGTACGTCTCCTCGCTGCCGGACAAGTACCGCGTCAACGGCATGACCACCAAGTGGGTGCTGCGCGAGGCGGGCAAGAGCCTCATCCCGGAGAAGATCCTCAACCGGCCGAAGGTCGGCTTCCGCGTGCCGGTGAACAAGTGGTTCCAGGGCCCGATGCGCGGCTACCTCGAAGACCACCTGCGCAGCGCCGATTCGAAGACGCGCGCATATTACGACCCGCAGGTGCTCGACCGCGTCGTCGACGACCACGTGCAGGGCCGCCAGAACCA
>DATLEL010000046.1:0-5353 GCA_035525255.1 Usitatibacter sp. | reverse complement strand
CAGGACGACGTCACCCGGATAAAGCGCTACGACGATGGCGGAGTCCAGCGACGGGCCGGCGCGCACGTTGGTCTTGCCGTTCGCCAGCGTGCGCGCTTCCTGCCAGCCCGCATCGCCGGCCTGTGTCGGGGTAACAGCCGGCGCAGGAGGAGGACGCGGTGCTGGTGCTGCGGGTGTTGCCACAGCGGGAGGCGGCGCCCGAGGCGGAGCGGCCGCACGCGGGGCGGATGAGGCGACAACGCTGGGAGCGGAAGCCTCATAGGCGGAGACCTCGCCGCAGCTGACGAACACCGAGTCCAGCTCGCGGCCATAGGGAGCGATCTCGAATGCGATCGCGACGGTTTTCGGCGCCCACCCCTTGGGCAGCTCCACTTCCTGCTCGATGCCGATGGTGACGCACTCGCGCAGCGGGAAGGGGCGGAAGCCGCGCGTGAGCGCATCGCCGATGTCGCTCACCTCCCAGTTGGCGAGCAATCCTTCCTGCACCAGCTTGTCGCCTTCCGCGCGGTTGCAAGTGAGGCGCGGCATCGTTGCCGGCCGCAACCCGCCGGGGTCGTTGGGCGCCGTCGTGTTGGTGAGCTCGATGGCGAGCTTGCGGCTGGTTTTCTGGCAGGAGAGATACGCGCGTGAATAGACCTTGCCGTTGCCGGCCTGGGTCTCCACCGGGGTCTTGAGGACCGCGAAGCGGATGTTGCCGAGGGTCGGGTGCCCCGCTTCCCGTGTTTCCCATTCGAGCCGCGAGGCGGCGGCGCGCTGCTTGCCGAGCGCCGCGGTCCGGTCCTGCGCGAAGAGCGGCGCCGCCGCGGCCAGGGCGGCGACGGCCGCGAGCCATTTCCAGGAAGGGTTCATGCCGACAGTCTCCAGAGCGACGTCACTTCGGCCTTGCGTGCGCGATGAAGGGGATCGCTCGCATCCGATGCGCGCGGGTGCTTCGGCCGCACGTCCATGCGCTGCACCACCTTCAGCGCGGCGCTATCGAACGCAGCCTGCAGCTCCTCGCGCGTGCGCAGCGCGAGGTGCTCGGCGAGATCCGAGAGGATGAGCCACCCCTCGCCGCCGGGCAGCAGGTGCGCGGCCAGGCCGCGCAAAAAGCCGAGCAGCATGCGGCTCTCGAAATCGTAGATGCCGTGCTCCAGCGGCGAGCTCGGGCGCGCGGGAAGCCACGGCGGGTTGCACACCACGATCGCGGCGCGACCTTCGGGAAAGAGGTCGGCCTGCACGACTTCCACGTTGCGGGCGAGACCGAGGCGCTCGACGTTTTCAAGCGCGCAGGCGAGGGCGCGCGGATCCTGGTCGGTGGCGACGACGCGCTTGATCCCGCGCCGCGCGAGCACCGCGGCCAGCACGCCCGTTCCGGTGCCGATGTCGAATGCAAGCGACGACGACTTCGCCGCGGAAGGCAGTGGCGCGCGCGCCACGAGATCGACGTATTCGCTGCGGATGGGGGAAAACACGCCATAGTGCGGATGGATACGCCCACCCACGGCCGCGAGCTCGATGCCATTGCGCCGCCATTCGTGCGCGCCGACCATGCCGAGGATCTCGCGCAGGGAAACCACCGAGGCCGCCGAGGCCGGAGGGCCGTACGCTTCGGTGCACGCGTCGCGGATGTCCGGCGCCCGGCGTAGCGGAATGACGTAATCGGCTTCGAGCGGAATCAGCAGCGCGCCGAGCGTGCGGGCGCGTTGCGCGCGCGATTGGCGCTCGAGGTTGAAGATCTCCGCGAGGGGCTTGTCGGCGGGCTTTTTCGACTGGCGATCGGCGCGCGTCGCGAGCGCGTTCAGCATCTGGCGCGCGTTCTGGAAGTCGCTGCGCCATAGCAACCCCACCCCCTGCGCGGCGAGGCCGTATGCTTCGTCCGCCGTGATGCGGTCATCGACGGTGACGACTTTGCGCGGCGGCGGCGCGCCACGCTCCGAGCGCCACAGCGCGCTGCGCGGCTCGCCATCTTCCACCCATTGAACGACGGCCGCTTCTCCCACTAGAGCTCGGTGTATTTCTTCGCGTTGCCGCGCGCTTTCTCGACCGGGTACTTCTCCGCGTTGGCCGCGAGCTTGCGCTGCGCCTCGGCCACGGGGTCGATGCCCAGCTGGTCGCCGAGGCGCACCAGGTAGAGCAGCACGTCCGCCATTTCCTCGCCGGCCGCCGCGCGGGCCTCCGGCGTGAGTGCGCGGCTCTGCGCTTCAGTGAGCCACTGGAACACCTCGAGCAGCTCGCCGGCTTCCGCCGAGAGGGCCATCGCGAGATTCTTGGGCGAATGGAATTGGTCCCAATCGCGCGCCGCGGCGAACGCGCGCAGCTCATCGCGCAGCCGCTGGAGATCGGTCGTGCCGCTCCCGCCGCTCAAAACTTTTCGTCCCGGCGCAGGTAGCGCCACTGCCCCACCGGCAGCGGCCCCAGCGGCACGCCGCCGCTCCTCACGCGCTTGAGAGCCGTCACCGTGAGCCCCACCATCTCGCACATGCGGCGGATCTGGCGCTTGCGTCCCTCGCGCAGCACGAAGCGCAGCTGGTCCTCGTTCGCCCACGAGACGCGCGCGGGCTTGAGCTTCACGCCGTCCAGCTCCAGCCCGTGGTGCAGCAGCTTCATGCCATCTTCCGAAAGAGTTCCCTCGACGCGCACCAGGTATTCCTTCTCGACCTCGGAATCGCTGCCGATGAGGCGCTTCGCCACCCGGCCATCCTGGGTGAAGACGATGAGTCCCGTGGAATCGATATCGAGGCGGCCCGCGGGGGCAAGGCCGCGCAGGTGGCCGTGGCGGAACTTGGTGGGCGCGGGATCCTCGGCCCAGTGGTTCTCGGGCTTGATGAGGACCATGGCCGGCGGGTGGCCGTCCTCGGGTTGCCCGGAGACATAGCCCACCGGCTTGTGCAACAGGATCGTCACCTGCTCGCCCTGGTGGCGCTTCGCTTCCGGGTCGATGTCGATGCTCGCCTCGCGCGAGACGCGGACACCCAGCGTCGCCACGACCTGGCCATCGACCTTCACCCAGCCGTTCTCGATCCACTCGTCGGCCTCGCGGCGCGAGCACAAGCCGAGCTCACTCATGCGCTTCGACAGGCGCGGGCCATCGGGGCTTTCCGCTGCCGCGACGCGCGGCGCTCTGGGCTCGGGAGTGGGCGGTGGCGGCGGTGGCGCCGCTGTCGCCGCCGCCGGTTCCGCCGCGCGGCGGTTGTTGCGCTGCGCGAGGCGAGCGCGGGTAGTGCTGGGCTTGCGTGCGGCGCCGCGGTCGACGGGCTTGGGCAGCTTGAGGGTGATCCGGGCCATGGCGGTACTTTAACGCACGATAAGATGCGTCAAGCCCACACGAAAGGAACTGGATGAAGATCGCGGCCGTGCTGCTGTCGTCGTTTCTCCATGCTGCCGGCGCCTGGGCGCAGGCGTATCCCACCAAGCCGGTGAAGGTGATCGTGCCGTTCGCTCCCGGCGGCGGCAGCGACATCGTCGCCCGTGCGGTCACCACCAAGCTGCAGGACGCGCTCGGCCAGCCCTTCGTGATCGAGAATCGCGGCGGTGCCGGCGGGCTGGTCGGCACCGAAGCGGCGGCGCGCGCGCCCGCCGACGGCTACACCATCCTCATCATGTCGGACAGCTTCCCGGTCCTCGCCGCGACACACAAGCCCGCCTTCGACCCGATGAATTCGCTGGTGCCGGTGGCCCAGATCAGCATCGCGCCCTTCGGCCTGATGGTTCATCCGTCGGTGCCCGCCAACACGGTTGCGGAGTTCATCGCGCTCGCCAAGGCCAAGCCGGAATCGTTCTCCTACGGTTCCAGCGGCAGCGGCGGCCTCACCCACCTCATCACCGAGATGTTCAGCCAGATGGCGGGCATTCGCATGGTGCACGTGCCCTACAAGAGCACCGGTGCCGCGATGCCGGACTTCCTCTCGGGGACCATCACCGCGTACGTCGGCAATGTCTCGGCGCTGCTGCCGCAGGTAAATGCCGGCAAGCTCAAGCTGCTTGCGGTCACCAACGCCGAGCGCTGGCCGCTGCTGCCGAACGTGCCCACCATCGCCGAGACCATTCCCGGCTTCGCCGCGGATCCGTGGTTCGGACTCTTCGTGCCGCGCGGCACGCCCGCCGCGATCATCGAGACCCTGAACGCCGCCGTGAACAAGATGGCGGCCGAGGAGGAGTTGCGCAAGAACTTCGCCGGGCAAGGCATGCTGCCGCGCGCGGGAAGTCCCGCGGCCTTCGGCGAAGTGGTGCGCCGCGATTACGCGCGCTGGGTGAAGGTGGTCCAGGACATCGGCTTCAAGCCGGAGTAGCGCCGTGGTGCGCGTGCGGCACGAGCCGCTCATCGGTTTCGTAGCGGCCCTCTATGAAAAGGCGGGCATGCCCACGCCCGATGCCGCGCTCGTCGCCGATTCGTTGGTCCAGGCGGATCTCTGGGGCCACCAGTCCCATGGCGTGCTGCGCACCGGTTGGTACCTGGCTCGCCTCGAGTCGGGTGCCATGAAAGCGGTCACGCAGCCGCGCTTCGTGAGCGACTCCGGCGGCGTCGCGGTGATCGACGGCCAGGACGGCGTGGGCCAGGTCGTCACGCGGTTCGCGACCGAGGAGGCGATTCGGCGCGCCAAGGCGCATGGCGTGGCGTCGGTGGCGGTGCGCGACTCGAATCACTTCGGCACCTGCATGTACTACACGCGCATGGCCGCGGAGCAGGGCTGCATCATGATGCTCGCGACCAACGGCGGGCCGGCGATCGCGCCGTGGGGCGGGCGGCGCAAGATCATCGGCACCAATCCGTGGTCGGTCTCGGCGCCCGCGGGCTCGCATCCGCCGCTGATGATGGACATGGCCAACACCGGCGTCGCGCGCGGCAAGATCTATCTCGCGCGCCAGCGCCGCGAGGCGATCCCGCCGGGATGGGCGCTGAACGCCGAGGGCGAGCCCACCACCGATCCGCAGGAGGCCATCGACGGCATCATCCTGCCCATGGCGGGTCACAAGGGCTATGCGATCGCCGTTGTCGTGGACATGCTCTCGGGCGTGCTGTCGGGAAGTGCCTTCCTCTCCGCGGTGAACGGCCCCTACAAGGCCGACCTCAAGAGCGGCGCCGGGCATTTCCTCACCGCGTACGACATCGCCGCTTTCCAGCCGCTCGCCGACTTCAACGCGCGCATGGAGGCGTTCGTGCGCGAGATCAAATCGGTGCCCCTCGCCCAGGGGGTGGAGGAGATCTTCTACCCCGGCGAGATGGAGGCACGCAGCGACACGAAGCTGCGCCGCGACGGGATCGAGCTGCCCGAGGACACCTGGGCCGACTTGAACCGGCTCGCGGCGGCCCATGGCATGGTGCTTTCGGCAGGGGAGTTCGCTTCGGGGACGTAACGACGCCCCCGTTAAA
>DATLEL010000045.1:0-3564 GCA_035525255.1 Usitatibacter sp. | reverse complement strand
AGCTCCGGCACCGCCACGACGAACTTGCCGCCCCACGCGCCGACCGCTTGTTGTTGGCGCACTTCCTCCGCGATGTTCCACGGCAGGATCACCACGAAATCGGGGCGCCGCTCGGCCATCGCCGCGGGCTGCAGGATGGGGATGCGGCTGCCAGGCAGGAACTTGCCCTGCTTCGAGGGCGCCGCGTCGCAGACGAAGGCGATCAGGTCCTGCCCCACGCCCGCGTAGTTGATGAGCGTGTTGCCCTTCGCCGCCGCGCCGTAGCCCGCCACGGTCTTGCCGGCGCGCTTCTGATCCTCGAGGAAGCGCTTGAAGTCGTCGCGCACCTTGTCGGCCTTTTTCTGGAACCCGCGATAGGTGGCGAGCTGCGTGAGCCCGAAGCGCTTCTCGCGATCGAGCATCGCGGCGACCGCGGCAGCGCTGGGCCTCGCGTCGTTGGGATGGCAGCCGTACACGCGCAGGCTGCCGCCGTGAGTGGGAATCTCCTCCACGTCCAGCACGCGCAATCCCGCCGCGCGGAAGATGCGCTCGACCGCCGTGAGCGACAGGTACGAGAAGTGCTCGTGGTAGACGGTGTCGAACTGGTTCTGCTCGATGAGGCGCAGGAGGTGCGGGAACTCGAGCGTGATGGTGCCGCCGGGCTTGAGCGCGATGCGCAGGCCCTGCGTGAAGTCGTTGATGTCCGGGACGTGGGCGTAGACGTTGTTGCCGGCGATGAGATCGGCCTGCTTGCCCTGCTTCGCGAGCTCGGTCGCGCTCTTCACGCCGAAGAATTCGCGCAGCACCGGCACGCCGAGCTTCTCGGCCGCGTCGGCGGTGCTGTCGGTGGGTTCTACGCCGAGGCAGGGGATGCCCGCCGCGACGAAGTTCTTCAGCAGGTAACCGTCGTTCGAGGCCACCTCGATCACGAAGCTTTTACGCCCGAGGCCGAGGCGCTTCACGATCATTTCGGTGTAGCGCGCCGCATGGTCGAGCCAGCTGCGAGACGTCGAGGAGAAGTAGGCGTAGTCGCCCTTGAAGAGCTCGTCGGCGCGCGCGAAGTCCTCGGTCTGCACCAGCCAGCACTCGTCGCAGACGAAGAGCCGCAGCGGGAAGCGCGCCTCGGGCTGGCCCAGGTCGTCCTTCGAAAGATAGTTGTTCGACGGCGGCGCGGTGGCGAGATCGAGGAAGACGTGCTCGAGCTGCTTGTGGCAATGGCGGCATTTCATGAGGCGATTCCGGTGAAGTCAGGCGGCAGGAGGGGATGGGAGCGGTCGCGCTGCGAGAGGTCGGCGGGCGCCAGCGGCCATTCGATCGCGACGCGCGGATCGTCGAAGCGCACGCCGCCTTCGGACTCGCGCGTGTAGAACGCGGTGTGCAGGTAGAGCAGCTCGCTGTCCGGCTCCAGCACCTGGAAGCCGTGGGCGCAGCCCTCGGGGATCACGAAGGCGAGGCGCTCGGCGGGAGAGAGCTCGCACGCGGTCCACTTCAGCAGGGTCGGCGAGCCGCGGCGCAGGTCCACGGCCACGTCGAGCACGCGCCCGCGCAGGCAGCGCACGATCTTCATCTCGGCGTGGGGAGCGTGCTGGAAATGCATGCCGCGGATGGCGCCTTGCCGCCGCGTCACCGATTGGTTGATCTGCACGATCTTGCGCCCGGCGATGACGGTCTCCATCTCGTTCGCGCAGAAGAGCCGGGAGAACGCGCCGCGCTCATCCTGCACCGCATCGCTCTGCACGATCTTCACGCCGGCGATGGGCGTCTCCCGGATCGAAATCATCGCGCCGCGGTCGCCCAGGGGAGTCCGCGTTCCGCCGCGACGCGGGCGTATTCGCCGAGCTGCCGCGGGCTTGCGACCTCGCGGCCGTCCTGCCATGCGCGGTACCACTCGGCGGTAGCAGCAACACCCTCCTCGAAGCTCCACACCGGCCGCCAGGAGAGCTGGGCGCGCGCCTTGCTGCTATCGAGGTGAAGCAGCTGCGCCTCGTGAGGCCGCTCGCTGTCGACGTGCTTCCACTCCGCGCCCGGCCAGCGCTTGCGAAGCTCCACCAGCACCTGCTCCACGGTGCGATTGCCCTCGCGGTCCGGCCCGAAGTTGAACGCCTCGGCAAAGCGGCGCTCCCCCTGCACGAGGCGCTGCCCGAGCATGAGGTATCCCGAAAGGCATTCGAGCACGTGCTGCCATGGACGCGTGGCTTGCGGCGAGCGGATCTCCAGCGGCTTCCCGGCGGCGCTCGCGCGCGCGAGGTCTGGCACCAGCCGATCCTCGGACCAGTCCCCGCCGCCGATCACGTTGCCGGCGCGGGCGCTCGCGATGCACGCGCGATCGGCCGCATCGAAGAACGAGCGGCGAAAGCTCGCCGTCACCAGCTCGGTGCCGGCCTTCGAAGCACTGTACGGATCGTGGCCGCCGAGCGCATCGACCTCGCGATAGCCCCATACCCACTCGCGGTTCTCGTAGCACTTGTCCGTGGTGACGACCACGACGGCTTTCAAATCGCGCAGCTCGCGGCAGGCGTCGAGCACCTGCGCGGTGCCGACGACGTTGGTGGCCCACGTGTCCACCGGCTGCCGATACGAGCGCCGCACCAGCGATTGCGCGGCGAGATGGAACACGATCTCCGGATCCGTCTTGGCGATGGCGGCACGCACCGCCGCGGCATCGCGAATGTCCGCGTGCACCGAGGGGACGTCGAGACCGAGCAGCGTCCAGTGGTTGGGCTCACCCTCGGGCGGGAGAGAGAGGCCGGTCACCTTGGCGCCGAGTTGGGTGAGCCAGAGCGCCAGCCAGCTGCCCTTGAAGCCGGTGTGGCCGGTCACGAGGACGCGGCGGCCTGCATAGGCGCGTCCGAACATCGTTATTTCCAGCTCTTCCAGGGCGCCTTGCCGGTGCTCCAGAGCTGCTCCAAATGGTTCTTGTCCCGCAACGTGTCCATCGCCTGCCAGAAACCGTTGTGCTCGTACGCCGAGAGCTTGCCATCGGAGGCGAGGCGATTCAGCGGCGCCGCTTCCCAGCTGGTCGCATCGCCGTCGATGTATGCGAACACCGCCGGCGAGCAGACGAAGAAGCCGCCGTTGATCCACCCGCCGTCGCCGACAGGCTTCTCCTGGAAACGCGCCACGCGCGTGCCGTCCATGTCGAGCGCGCCGAACCGCCCCGGGGGCTGCACCGCGGTGAGGGTCGCGTGGCTGCCGCTGCGCTTGTGGAAAGCCACCAGCTCGGTGATGTTCACGTCGCTCACGCCGTCGCCGTAGGTGAAGCAGAAATCCTGGTCCGCGACATAGCCCTGCACGCGCTTCAGGCGCCCGCCGGTCATGGTGTCCTCGCCCGTGTCGACGAGGGTCACGCGCCACGGGTCGGCCTTGCCCTGGTGGACTTCCATCTTGTTGTGCGCCATGTCGAAGGTCACGTCGGACATGTGCAGGAAGTAGTTGGCGAAGTATTCCTTGATCACGTAGCCGCGGTAGCCGCAGCACACCACGAACTCGTTGATGCCGTGCGCGGCGTAGATCTTCATGATGTGCCACAGGATCGGCCGCCCGCCGATCTCGATCATGGGCTTGGGCCGCACGTTGGATTCTTCG
>DATLEL010000014.1:0-4731 GCA_035525255.1 Usitatibacter sp. | reverse complement strand
CTCGCCGCCGAGCTTCTTGCGTGCCGCGTCCACCGCGGCCTGGGCGCCGGAAAGCCGCACGCGCAGCCGTCCTTCCTGCCACGCGGTCGCCGAGAGCGGCAGCGGCTGTCCCGCCCACCGATTGACGCTGCCGATGGCCTCCGCCTCGTCCATTTCGAAAGCGAGCGTCGATTCCGCCGCGGGACGGGGCAGCACCTTGAACGAGATCTCCGTGATCACGCCGAGCGTGCCGAAAGCACCCGCCATTAGCCGCGACACGTCGTAGCCGGCCACATTCTTGATCACGCGGCCGCCGAACGTGAGGTCTTCGCCCTTGCCGTTGACGATGCGCGTGCCAAGGACGAAATCGCGCACGGCGCCCGCATAGGGACGCCGGGGACCGGAAAGCCCCGCCGCGACGGTGCCGCCGATGGTGGCGCGGCCGGTTGCCGTGCCCGCTTCGAATCGCGGCGGCTCGAAGGGAAGCATCTGCCGCTGCGCGTCCAGCGCCGCCTCCACATCCGCGACCGGCGTGCCCGCGCGGACCGTGAGCACCAGTTCCTTGGGCTCGTAGGCGACGATGCCCGCATAGGGCGAGATCTCCACTACGTCGCCGCTCGCCTTGCCGCCGTAGAAATCCTTGGTGCCCCCGCCGCGAATGCGAAGCGGCTCCTTGCGCTCCGCGCTTTGCGCGACGCGATGACAGAGATCGGCGATGAAGGCGTCGCTCATGTCAGAACCGCGGGATGTCGGGCCGCGGGACGCGGCCGCCGTGCACGTGCATGCCGCCCCATTCCGCGCAGCGCTTGAGGCTGGGCACCGCCTTGCCGGGATTGAGGATGCCGGAGGGATCGAATGCGCCCTTCACGTCGTGGAACGCGGCGATTTCCGGCGCGCGGAACTGCACGCACATCTGGCGCAGCTTCTCGATGCCGACGCCGTGTTCGCCGGTGATGGTGCCGCCGACCGCCACGCACATCTCGAGGATGCGGCCGCCGAATTCCTCCGCATGCTCCAGCTGTCCCGGCGTGCGCGAGTCGTAGAAGATGCAGGGATGGATGTTGCCGTCACCGGCGTGGAAGACGTTGCCCACGGTGAGCTTGTATTCGGCGGCGAGCGCCACGATGCTTTCGAGCACGTCGGGGAGGCAACGCCGCGGGATGGTGCCGTCGATGGTATAGAAGTCGGGCAGGATGGTGGCGAGCGCGGTGAAGGCGCCCTTGCGCGATTTCCACAGGCGCTCGCGCTCGGCGGGATCGGCGGCGACGCGAATCTCGGAGGCGCCGCAGCGCTCCAGCACCGTGCGCACGGCGGCGAGCGAATCGCCTGCCTCGGCATCGCTGCCGTCGACTTCCGCGAGCAGCAGCGCTTCCGCGCCCACGGGGAAGCCCATGGCCATGAAGCGCTCGCACGCCTCGATCACGATGCGGTCCATCATTTCCAGCGCCGCGGGAATGACGCCGGCACCGATGATCTCCCCCACGGCGTTGGCCGCCTGGCGCACGCTCGGGAACGCGGCAAGCAGAGTCTCCGTACGTTCCGGCAGCGGCAGCAGGCGCACCGTCACCTTCGTCACGATGCCGAGGTTGCCTTCGCTGCCGGTGAGCACCGCCAGCAGGTCGTAGCCCGCCGCATCGAGCGCGAGCCCGCCCGCCTCGATCACGTCACCGTCGGCATCGATCGCGCGCACCGCCAGCAGGTTATGCGTGGTGAGCCCGTACTTGAGGCAATGCACGCCGCCCGAATTCTCGGCCACGTTGCCGCCGATGGAGCAAATGGACTGGCTCGAAGGATCCGGCGCGTAGAACAGGCCGTGGGGCGCCGCCCGCTCGGAAACGTGCAGGTTGCGAACCCCGGGCTCGACCGTCGCCGTACGTGCGAGCGCATCCACCTCGAGCACACGGTTCATCCGAGACAGCACCAGCAGCACGCCATCATTCCGGGGGATGGCGCCGCCGGAGATGCCGGTGCCGGCGCCGCGGGAAACCACCGGCACACCGAGCTTGCGGCACGCGCGGACCACGTCACGCACCTGCTCCTCCGATTGCGGCAGCACCGCCACCATCGGCGTCTCGCGATGGGAGATGAAGGCGTCGGTCTCGAACGGCTTGAGCCCCTCGTCGTCGGCGATGATGCTGAGCGGCGGACGGATCGCCTGCAGCTCCGTCAACATGCTCGCCATCAAAATCGCGGCAATTCCGGATGCGGCAACTGCCCGCCCTTCACGCGCATTGCGCCGTATTCCGCGCAGCGGTGCAATGTGGGGACGGCCTTGCCGGGGTTGAGGAGCCCCGGCGGGTCGAACGCGGCCTTCACCGCGTGGAACTGCGCGAGCTCGGCGGGCGCGAACTGCGTGCACATCTGGTTGATCTTCTCGATGCCGACACCGTGCTCCCCGGTGATCGTGCCGCCCACTTCGATGCACAGCTCGAGCAGCTCGGACGCGAAGGCCTCGGTGCGGTCGAGCTCGCCGGGGATGTTGGCGTCGTAGAGGATCAGCGGGTGCAGGTTGCCGTCGCCCGCGTGAAACACGTTGGCGCAGCGCAGCGCGTACTTGGCCGACATCTCCGCGGTGCGCCGCAGCACGTGCGCAAGTGCCCCGCGCGGGATCGAACCATCAATGCAGTAATAGTCCGGCGAGATGCGGCCCACCGCGGGGAACGCGGCCTTCCGGCCGGACCAGAACTTGAGCCGCTCCAGCTCCGAGGACGAGCAGCGGATGTCGGTCGCACCACTCGCCCGCATGACCTCGATGATCTTCTCGATCTCGTGGGCCACCTCCTCGCGGGTCCCGTCGGACTCGGCGAGCAGGATCGCTTCCGCCCCGAGGTCGTAGCCGGCGTGCACGAAATCTTCCACCGCGCTGGTGGCGAGCTTGTCCATCATCTCGAGGCCCGCCGGGACAATGCCCGCGGCAATGACGCTGGCAACCGCCTCGCCGGCGCTTTCCACGTCGGCAAACGACGCCATGACGACTTGGGCGAGCTCGGGCTTCGGCAGCAGCTTCACCGTCACTTCCAGCGTGATCGCGAGCAGTCCCTCGGAGCCCGTGACCAGCGCGAGGAGGTCGTAGCCGGCGTGATCGAGCGCCTCGCCCCCCAGCTCGACTACATCGCCCTCGATGGTCATCGCCCGCACCCGGGCGATGTTGTGCACCGTGAGCCCGTACTTGAGGCAGTGCACCCCGCCGGAGTTTTCCGCGACGTTGCCCCCGATGGAGCACGCGATCTGGCTCGACGGATCGGGCGCGTAGTAGAGGCCGAGGGGTGCGACGTGCTGCGAGATGCGCAAGTTGGTGACGCCGGGCTGCACGCGCGCGCGCCGCGCATGCGCGTCCACCTCGACGATGCGGTTGAACTTCGCCATGGAGAGAAGGATGCCGTCGGCGAGCGGCAGCGCGCCGCCGGAAAGCCCCGTGCCGGAACCGCGCGCGACGACGGGAACGCCGGCCTCGCGCGCCACCTTGAGCACCGCCGCGACCTCGGCATCGTCGGCGGGAAGCGCCGCCAGGAGCGGCGTCTCCCGGTAGGCGGAGAGCCCATCGCACTCGTACGGCTTGAGCGCCTCGCGCCCCACCAGCACCTTGCCGTTGGTGAACACGCGCGCGAGCTCGCCGGCGATGCGCGCCTGGCGCGCTTCACCCGTTGCGGGAGGCTGGTCTCGGACGACGCTCATTGGGGAACGGTGCGGCGATTCGGCTGACTACAATACTACCCTGCACGCCCCTCGAAGCCGGCCGACAACAAGGACGAATGGAACCGACCCTGTATTACTTTTTCGCGGCGGTGCTGGTGCTGCTGGGACTGGCGGGCACGGTGCTGCCGGTGCTTCCGGGCATCGTGCTGGTGTTCGCCGGGCTTCTCCTCGCGGCGTGGGCCGACGGCTTCGCCCATGTGGGCGTGATGGGCCTGGTGATCATCGGCGCGCTCGGCCTGCTCGCGTTCGTGGCGGATTTCGTCGCCTCGCTGGTGGGCGCGAAGCGCGTCGGCGCGAGCCCCCTCGCGCTCGTGGGCGCCGCGGTGGGCGGACTGGTAGGCCTCTTCTTCAGCATTCCCGGCATGATCATCGGGCCCTTCGTCGGCGCCGTGGCGGGTGAATTCCTCGCCAAGCGCCGCCTCGGGCAGGCGGGCAAGGTGGGCCTCGGGACCTGGTTCGGGCTCATCGCCGCCGCGGTGCTGAAGGTCGTGATCGCTTGCCTGATGATCGCGACCTTCTGGGCGTTCTGGCTTCTGGCCTGAGGCCGGACTCGAAGCAAAGCCTTCGCTCCGCGAAAAAGTACCAGGTACTTTTCAGGAGGTCACGGCGAGCTGTTGGTTGGCGTTCTGCAGCCGCTCCACCAGCGTGTTGAGGAAGCGCTCGTCGAAGAGGCGCCGGCAGGAGAGTGACGCGGCGCGCAGGTCCTCGGCGCGGATCTTCATCAGGATGCAGTCGGAGGTCGTGGTGACGGTGGCGGAGCGGTGGGGATCGCCGCCCTTGGCGAGGTACGACATCTCGCCGAAGCAATCGCCCGCGGTGAGCACCGAGAGCTTGCGCTTGGCGCGCGTCACCACCACATAGCCGCCGGCGAGGATGAAGAACGAGTCGCCGTGGTCGCCTTCCTTGATGAGCGCCGTGTCGGGCTTGAACTTCGCCCACTTCGACAGGCGCATCACCTCCCACAGCTCGTTCTCCGGGAACTCGCGGAAGAACGGCAGCGTGCGCAGCACCTGGAAGCGCTCGGTGTCCGACGGATCGCGGCGCTCCTCGGACTTC
>DATLEL010000009.1:0-7501 GCA_035525255.1 Usitatibacter sp. | reverse complement strand
TTGGTGCAGCCGTACTTCTCCTGGATCTTGCCGACCAGCTGGTCGCGCTTGCCGGCGATCACGTCGAACTCGTCGTCGGTGATCTTGCCCCACTTCTCCTTGATGTTGCCTTTTACCTGTTTCCAGTTGCCTTCGATGCGGTCCCAGTTCATTTGCGGTCCTTTCAACGAACGTTGTGGAGGTGGGGCCGCAATTCCCCGCAATAGTTTCAATCCAGTTTCAACCCGCCCTCCCGCACCACGCGCCGCCAGCTTTCGAGCTCGTCGCGCAGCACCGCCTGCAGGTCCCCGGGCGTGCCGCTGAATTGCTCGGCCCCCTCGGACTCGAACCGCTTGCGCATCTCCGGGCTGGCCGCCGCCTCGTTGATCGCCTTGTTGAGGACCGCCACCACGTCCGCCGGCAGGCCGGGCGGACCCACGATGCCCCACCAGGTCTCCACCTGGAAATCGCGCACGCCGCTTTCCTGCACTGTCGGCACCTCGGGAAATATGCGGCTGCGCTTGCCCGAGGTCGCCGCGATGAGGCGTACCTTGCCGCCCTTCACCTGCCCGAGGATCGTCGGCACGGTCGCGAAGAACACCTGTGCCTGCCCGCCGATCAGGTCCATGGTCGCCGGTCCGCTGCCCTTGTACGGGATGTGCGCCATGCGCGCGCCGGTGCGCTGCACGAAGAGCTCGCCCGCCAGGTGGTTGATGCTGCCGGGCCCCGCGGAAACGTAGTTGAATGCATCGGGCTTGCCTTTCGCCGCCTCCACCAATTGCGCGACGGTCGAGATGCCGATGTCCTTGTTGACCACCAGCAGCAGCGGCCCGCGCCCGAGCATGGCGATGGGCGAGAAGTCCTTGAGGATGTCGTATGGCAGCTTGCGGTCGGTGGCGGCAACCGTGACGAAGGTCGAAGTCACCATCAACAGGGTGTAACCATCGGGCTTCGATTGCGACACCTGGCCCGCCGCGATGGCGCCGCCGGCGCCGCCGCGATTGTCCACGACCACGGACTGCCCGAGGCGCTCGCCAAGGAGCTTGGCCAGCTCGCGGCCGAGGCTATCGGAGCCGCCACCGGGCGCGAAGGGCACCACGAAAGTGATCGGGCGCTGCGGATAGCCCTGCGCCGAGGCGGTGCCCGCGAGGCCCAGCGCACATGACAGCGCGCATCCTCCCAAGAACATGAATAGACGGCTCACGCGGCAAGCTCCTTCGGGCATCAGGGCCTTGAACGTACCAGATCATCGAAAGCGCGGCCGTCAGCGCCGGCCTACCGCCGCGTAGCTGCGGTCGCGCCGGCCCGCCGAACGGCATGAACTGTGCGCGCAATCGCAGCATCAAAGCGATATGCCATTTTCCGGAGCACAAGCCATGAAACCGAATACCCTTCGTGCCGCCATCGCGGCGGCGCTGCTGTTCGCCGGGGCCGCGAGCGCCGGCCAGGTCACCATCTACAAGCAGCCGAACTTCACCGGCGAGTCGCGCACCTTCAACGGTGAGGACCTGAACCTCGCCGACAACGGCATCAACGACCAGGCGTCGAGCATCATCGTGAAGTCGGGCCGCTGGCAGTTCTGCTCGCAACCGAACTTCAAGGGCGACTGCCAGGTGCTCGAACCGGGCCAGTACGCGACGCTTCCGCAGGTTCTCAACCACCGCATCGAATCGTTCCGCGAGGTCGCCCCGGTGGTGGCCAACGACGACAAGCGCTATGGCGATGCGCGCCGTGGCGACGGCCGGGACAGCCGTGGCGATGACCGCCGCGACGGCCGCTACGCCGACGATCGCCGCGACGGCCGTTACGCCGACAACCGCTATAACGACGGCCCCCGTGGACGGCGCTGGGAGCGGGGCTCGATCGAGCTCTTCTCCTCGCAGGCTTTCCGCGGCCGCAACCTGCTGGTCGAGCGCGACGCGGCCGAGATCGACATGTACGACGTGTCGAGCGTGATCGTCCACGACGGCACCTGGGAAGTCTGCGCGGGCTCGCGTTTCGAAGGTCCGTGCCGCACGCTCGAGCCGGGACGTTATCCGACCCTCGGCCGCATGGACAACCGCGTGGTGTCCGTGCGGAGAGTTGGTTGACCGATGTGCGCTGGGCCGTCCTGGCGGCAGGGGCGATATCGCTCGCCTCCGCCGCCGGGGCGGCGGAACCACCCTGCAAGCCGATAGATTCGCGCCCGCCCAACGGCGAGGGGCAACAGCCCGCGTTCCCCGGGCAGACACGCGCATGCGAGGCGAGATCCAACGTCGCATTCGACGTCGTGGTGCTCGCGAAGGGACTCGATCACCCGTGGTCGGTGGAGCCGCTGCCCGGCGGCGATTTGCTGGTGACGGAGCGTCCGGGACGGCTGCGCCTCGTGAACGCGCGCGGCGAGCTGGGCGAGCCCATCACCGGCCTGCCGAAAGTCGATGCGCGCGGGCAGGGGGGATTGCTCGACCTCGCGTTGAGCCCTTCATTCGCCACCGACCGCATCCTCTACTGGAGCTTTTCCGAGCCGCGTGCCAACGGCAACGGCACCGCCGTCGCGCGCGGCGTGCTGTCGGCCGACCGCCGCAGCGTCGAGCAGGTGCGCGTCATTTTCAGCGCCATGCCCGCTTATGACGGCACGCTCCACTTCGGCTCGCGACTCGCGTTCGGCGCGGACGGCATGCTGTACGTGACGCTCGGCGAACGCTCCGACCGGCCGATGCGCGCGCATGCCCAGCGCCTCGACAGCCACATGGGCAAGATCCTGCGCATCAAGCCCGACGGCTCGCCCCCTGCGGATAATCCGTTCGTGGGCCAGGCGCGTGCGTTGCCGGAGATCTGGTCGCTCGGGCATCGCAACGTGCAGGCATCGGCGTTCGATGCGCGCGGGCAGCTATGGGAGGTCGAGCACGGCACCCGCGGGGGCGATGAGCTGAACCGCGTCGAGAAGGGCAGGAATTATGGCTGGCCCATCGCCGCGTACGGGATCGAATATTCGGGCTCCCCGATTTCCGGCGCGGAGACGCAGCGCCCGGGCACGGAGCAGCCGGTCTACTACTGGGACCCGGTCATCGCGCCCTCGGGCGCCCAGTTCTATACCGGGGACGCGTTCCCGGCGTGGCGAGGCAACCTGTTCGTCGGCGCGCTCGGCCAGAGGCGGCTGGTGCGGCTCGTCCTCGAAAACGATCGCGTCGTGGGCGAGGAGCACCTGCTGGTGGACCGCGGCCAGCGTGTGCGCGACGTACGGCAAGGTCCGGACGGCGCGCTCTACATCGTCACCGATGAGCGCAACGGCGAGTTGTGGAAGCTCGTTCCGAAGCGCTAGGGCTTGAACGCGTCCTTCAACGGCTCCGCACAGGCCAGGTCCGCGAGCGCTTCGATGAGGGCGTGGGTGCCCAGATGCAGGTCGTCGATCGCGACCTTCTCGTCCACGTCGTGCCCGGGGTAGGGCTTGTCCGGAACCCACATGCCGAATGAGATCGACCGCGGGATCTTCTTGGCGTACGTCGTGCCGGCCGAGACGCTCACCGGGTCGTTGCGTCCTGTCGCCCGCCGATAGGCGGCAGTGAGCCGCTTCACGATCTTCGCATTCGGATCCTGCACCAGGGGTTCTGAAGTGAAGTAACCACCCGGCTGCAGCGTCGCGCCGGTGCTCTCGTTGAACTGCCCCACACGGCGGTCGAGCTTCTCCTTCAGTGCGCTGCCGGTTTCGCCCGGGTTGGTGCGGATGTTGATCGAGAGCTTGAGGAGCCCTTCGGGCGTCCCGCGCACCATCGTGGGCGCCACCACTGCGCGTCCGAAGGTGGGGTGGCTCTCGGTCAATCCGAGCGCGACGCCTTCCAGGTCCCGGCCGGCGAGCCGCGCGAAGGCGAGGATGTCGCGCCCACCGCCGGGTGGCAGCTCCTGTTCGAGGATCGTGGCCATTGCCACCAGTGCGTTGCGGCCTCCCGGCGCGTTCACTCCGGCGTGCGCCGCCTTGCCGTGCACGCGCAGGACGAGCGCCGCGCCTTCGCCGGCGATCTCCAGTCGGGTGCCGGGCGGCAGCGGCCGTGCCGCAACGCGCAGGGACAACGCCGCGAGCTCCGCCTCGTGCCCCGGCACCGCTTCGATCTTCGCCACCGCGAGATCGGGCACGATGCTGAAGGCGATCCCGGCTTCGAGGGAAGCGAGCCGCACCTCGGCCGCCGGGTCGCGCACCGCAAGGCGAGTCTCCACGGTCAGCAGGTTCCACGCTTTCTCGCCAACCCCCACGGGGAAGGCCGAGTCCAGCACCAGCGTGAGGTCGGGCGGCGCGTGGCGCTCGAGGTATTCCTTCATGTCGGTGGCGCCGCTTTCCTCGTCGCTGCCCACCAGGAGCCGCACCGCGTGCGTGCGGAGGCGGCTGCTGCCCTGCAGCACCTTCATCGCGAGCAGTGCCTGCACCAGCGGGCCCTTGTCGTCCGCCACGCCGCGGCCCAGCACCATGCCGTCCTTCACCGCCGCCTCGAATGCAGCGAAGGTCCACTGGCCGTCGGCCGGCACCACGTCGCCATGAACGGCCAGCCCGAGCACCGGCGCGCCGGGAGCCGCCGGGAGCTCGATCTCCACTACCTTGCCTGCGTCACGGAACGCGAAGCCCAGGTCCCTTGCGGTGCGCTCGAGCCACGCCTTCTGTTCGGCGAACGCACGCTCGTTGCCGGCGTAGGTGGGGAAGCGCACTACTTCCTCCAGCATCGGCACCAGCTTCGCGGCCCAGCGCGCGTCGTAGGCGTCGTGAAGCGGCTTCACCTGCGCGCAGGCGAGCCCCGCGGAGGCGACGATCGGCAGCAGCAGCGCGCGCATCTTCATGGCGAATCCTTCTCCAGCAGGCGGCGCAGCTCGTCCACGAACGGCGCCTGGCCGCGCAGGATACGCTTCGCGGCCTCGTCGGTGGCGAACCACTCCACGCGGTCGAGCTCGGGGAAGTCCTGCAGCCGCCCGGAGCGAGGCGGCCATTCCATGCTGAAGGTGTTGCTGCTGGCTTGCGTCGTATCGCAATCGCCCTCGATCGCCCACACGTAGACCCACTTCCGGCTCGGCTGGCGCAGCGGTGTGAGCGCGAGCGCGGTCCCGGGCGCCTCGAAGCCGGTCTCCTCGCGGAACTCGCGCTGCGCGGCGGCGAAAGGATCCTCGTCCTCGCCGATTTCGCCCTTGGGAATGGTCCATGCGCCTTCGTCGCGGCCGCGCCAGAACGGGCCCCCGGGATGGCCCAGCAGCACCTCGAGCCCGCGCGCACCGCGGCGGTAGAGCAGGATGCCGGCGCTCTTCACAGCGCGATCGCTTCGCCGCGCGCCGCGCCGCTCGAGGCGATGCGGGCGATGGCCGGATGCAGGTCGAGGCCGGTCTGCGCCTTGAGCCGGTTGGCGGCCGAGCGCAGCTCCGTGAAGCTTTCGCGGATGGCGGCTCCCGCGGCCGCGATCGCCACTGCGTTGCCCGCTTCGCCCGGCGGCATCAGCAGCACGCGCTCGCCGAAGGCCTCGCGCAGGCGCTCGAAGCTCGGCTGCGCGCCGCGGCGGCGCGTGAGCAGGTTCACGGCCATCGCGCCACGCCGCCCGAGCCGCTCGCGGCAATTGAGATAGAAGGGCACGGTATCGAGCATGCCGGGCCGGCCCTTGTCGTCGAAACCATCCACCAGGATCAGGTCGAAGCGCCGACGGCTCGCGGCGAGGAAGTCATGGCCGTCGCCGATCTCGATGCGCACGCGTGCGTCGTCCTCGGGAAGCTTGAAGAATTGTCGCGCGGCGGCGACGACCTCCGGCAGCATCTCGACCACCGTGATGCGGGCGCGTGGCCGGTGCCGATACAGGAACTTGGTGTGGGAGCCGGGGCCCAGGCCCACCTGCAACACGGTCTCGGGCCAGTCGGGATCGGCGCGCAGGAGCAACGGGATCATCATGTCGCGCGTGTACTCCAGCTCGAGCGCCCACGGCCGCGCGATGCGCATGGCGCCCTGGATCAGCTCCGAGCCGAAATGAAGGTAGCGCACGCCGCGCTCCTCGCTCACCTCGATGGAAGGCATGGGCGCAATGGTAACTTTTGGCCCGCGGGGATGTCCCTCAGGTATATCCCGCAAATGGAGGCATGGCATGAAATTGGCACTCGGAATCGCGGCATTGGTGCTGCCGGTGGTGGCGCTGGCGCAGGTGAGCCAGTCGCGGGCGACGATCACGGGCGACGCGGCCTGGAGCCCGGATTACCGGGCGTGCGTCGAGCGAAGCGACAGCCTCGCCGACCGCAAGGCATTTCTGGATCGCGAGAAGTACGACATCGACGATGCCGCGGCGCAGATCGCGCGCGACGGCGAGCGCCTGCGTGTCGATCTTGCTCGCCTGCAGGCCACGGACGCCGCCGCCGTCGCGGAGTACAACGCGCGCTCGGCCGAGCACAATCGCCGCGTCGCGGGGCACAACCGCCGCGTCGCGGAGATGAATTCCGCGGCGGCCATGTTGAACGGCGACTCGGCGAACATGATGTCGTATTGCAACCTGCGCACTTACCGCTGGCGCGAGAACTAGCCGAACTTGACCTTCATCGCCAGGATCGCGGCCGCGAGCACCAGCGTGACCGCGTTCCAGACGATGATCGGCAGCTCCTGGTTCATGATCCCGTAGGCGAGCCACAGCGCCACGCCGACGGTGAAGGCGATGAAGGTCGGCAGGGACAGGTCCTTCGCCGACTTCGCCTTCCAGATCTTCCATGCCTGCGGCACGAACGCGATCGTGGTGAGGAAGCCCGCCATCAATCCGATGGCGGTGCTCATTGCGAAGCCGCCGGAAGCTGCAGGAAGGCGAGCGCCTCCTGGAGCGAATCCGTGGTGCGCACGTGGATGCCGCGATTCGCCGCGGTATTCTCGAAGGTCTTGCTGAACATGTTCTCGGTGGACATCAAGAGCGCCATCCTGGTTCGGCCGCCCGCGACTTCCGCCAGCATGCTCGCCATGTCATAGCGGTCGGAGATCGGGATCAGCGTATCGATGCGGGTCCCGTCGACCATGACGCGCGTGAGCGAGTTTTCCTTGCAGAGGCGGAGGATTTCCTGCAGGGCGACGCGCGAGGCGGCGACATCCCACGCACCCGCGGCGCGAGCTATCACGTAATGCGGACGAAGCTCGTAGGTGACGTCCATGAGCCCTCCATCATGCGCTGCGTCTCGGTGCTACGCCGCCGGAGGGCCGATGGATTTGCTATTCCACCTTTGCGCCCGAGGCGGTGACCACCTTCGCCCACTTCTCCGTCTCGGCGGCGATGACGCGGCCGAAATCCTCCGGGGTTCCGGGGATCGGGCTGCCCCCCAGGTCGGCGAGTTTTTTCTGCATGCCGGGGTCGGCCAGCATGCGGTTGATCTCCGCATTCAGCTTCTCGATCACCTCGCGCGGTGTACCTTTCGGCGCGCCCATTCCGAACCACGCGGTGGCTTCATAGCCCTGCACGGTCTCCCCTACGGTCGGCACGTCGGGAAAGGCGGGATCGCGCTTCGCGGAAGTCACGCCGAGCGCGCGGATGCGTCCACCCTTGATGTGCGCCGCGGA
>DATLEL010000428.1:0-10723 GCA_035525255.1 Usitatibacter sp. | reverse complement strand
TACGACGCCAACACCCTGCCGCGGCTGTCGCACATCAACGTGGGCAGCGGCGAAGACCTCACCATTCGCGAGCTTGCAAAGCTGGTTGCGCGGGCGGTGGGATTCACGGGCCGCATCGAGACCGATCCCTCGAAGCCCGACGGCACGCCGCGCAAGCTGATGGACGTGAGCCGCTTGCGCGCGCTCGGCTGGCAGCCGCGCGTGCCGCTCGCCGAGGGCCTCGCCCTCGCTTACGCGGACTTCAAGACTTCAAGGGGTCAGGTTACTTGAGGGTCAGGTTGCCAAGTAACCTGACCCCTTGAGTTAGTTCGGGATGCTCTCCAGGTCTCCGGCCACGATCACGTTGAGGCGATCGGCGAAGTAGTACTTCCGCATGGCGGCGTTGGCTTGCTCGGCGGTGACGGCCTTGATGCGCACGGGGTAGTCGTCCAGGTAGCGCGGGCCGAAGCCGAACTTCTCGGCGGTGACGAGCGCGGCGGCGATGCCGGCGTTGGAGCCGAGGCCGACCTGGTAATTGCCGGCGAAGAAGCTCTTCTGCGCCTCGATCTCCTCGGCCGTGGCGCCCTCGCGCGCGTACTTGTCGAGCTCTTCGCGCGTGGAACGCAGCGCTTTCGCGAGGTTCTGCGGTGCCACGTTCACGTTCACGTACCAGAGGCCGTCGAGCTCGTCGCTCTGTCCGAAGCGCGAGAAGATCTGGTAGGTGAGGCCCTCGGTATCGCGCACGCGGCGGCCGATCCGGGACGAGAGTGCCGTCTGCCCGAGCGCCGCATTGGCGACGAGCGCGGCCTCGTAGTCGGGGTCCAGCCGCCGCAGCCCGCTCGCGGTGCCCATCACGATGTTCATGTTGGCCTTGCCGCGCAGCGTGACCGCCTCGCGCACCGGCTTGTCCCCCGCGGCCACGCGCGGCACGCTCGTGTACACGATCCGCTGCCCGCGCGGCAACGCGCCCAGGGATTTCTCCACCAGCGCCACGGTCTTCGCGGCATCGATGTCGCCCACGATCGCGATCACCAGTCCGCGGCCCGCATAGCGCGAGGCATGGAATTCACGCAGGTCGGTCACGGTCGCCGCCTGCAGGCTGGCCGCGCGCTCCGCGCGATCGTATGCGTAGTACGGATGGCCACGCGGATACACCAGCTGGCCCAACCGCTGCATGGCGCGCAGCGACGTGTTGTCGTCGTTGCGAAGGTAGTCGTTCTCCAGCTCGCGCTTCGCCTTGGTGATCTCGTCCGCCGAGAACGCGGGCTTCGCCAGCTCCTCGGCGATCACGTCGAGCAGCAGCGGCAGGTCGCGCGCCATGCCGTTGGCGGCGATGCCGACCTCGGTGAGTCCCGGCGTGTAGGTTCGCGTGGCCCCGACGTCGTCCAGCAGCGCGCCGATCTGCTCCTTGGTGCGCGTGGTGGTGCCGCGCGACAGCATGCGTGCCGCGAGCGCCGGCAGCGCGGGCTTGCCTTCGGGCGCCGATGCATCGCCCGCAAATGCGATGCCGCGGATCGCCACTGTCGGTACCGCGCGGTTCTCCATCACGTCGAGCACGATGCCGTTGGCGAGCACCTTGTGCACTGTGCGGCTGGCGAAGCTCGTCTTCACCGGTGCCGCAGCTGCCCGCGCGGGCTGCTCGTGGGCTGCGGGCTTCGCGCTGTTCTCCACCGGCGCCGCCACGACCACCTCGGGCTTCTTGGCAGTGGGCGGCGTCGGCACGAACCAGCCGACGGTCGCATGCTCCGGCGTGAGATGCGCAGCTGCGGCCCGCTTCACGTCGGCGGCCGTGACGCGCTTCACCTGGTCAACGTAGGTCAGGAACCATTTCCAGTTGGTGGACGCGACCGATTCACCCAACGCCTGGGCGAAGTTGTAGGTGCCGTCGCGGCTGCGCACCACCTCGACTTCGAGCTGCTGCTGCGCGCGCCTCACCTCGGCCTCGGTCACTCCGTTCTCGGCGACTTCAGCCACCACCGACTTGATTACCGCCTCCACGTCCTGCGGCGACTTTCCCGGCGCGACGGTGGCCGAGAGCAGCATCGGGAACGGATCGCGCAGCGTGAAGTTGTTGGCGCTCACGTTGGTCGCGAGGCCCTTTTCCACCAGCGCCTGGTGCAGGCGCGAGTTGACGCCCTCGGACAGGATCGATTGCAGCACCTCGAGCGCGACGAAATCGGCATGCAGCGCGCCGGGGCGAATGTATCCCACCATCACGAGGTTGAGCGTCCCCGGACGCCGCACCACCACGCGCCGCTCGCCTTCCTGGGGCGGCTCGACCGTGATCACCTGCGGGATCGGCTGGCTCGAGCGCGGGAACGCGCCGAATTCGCGGTCGAACGTCGCGAGCGCCGCTTCCGCTTCGAAGTCGCCCACCAGCAGCGCCTCGGCGTTGTTCGGGTGGAAGTAGGTCTTGTAGTGGTCGCGCAGCTTCTCGGTGGTGACGCCCTCGATGTCGGAGCGGTAGCCGATGGTGGACCAGTGATAGGGATGCGCCTGGATCGCGGCGGCGATCACCGCCTTGCCGAGCGCCTGTCCCGGGTTGTTCTCGCCGATCTCGAACTCGTTGCGCACCACCGACATCTCCGACTTGCGCTCGCTGTCGAGGATCAGGGCGCGCCCGAGGCGGTCGGCCTCGATTCGCATCGCGGTATCGAGCTTGTCCGAGGGCAGCGTCGAGTAGCCGTTCATGCGGTCGTACCAGGTGGTCATGTTCGAGGAGCCCGCGTCCGCCCCGGATTCGTAGAGGACCTCCTGGAAAGTCTTGTGGCCCTTGGCGCGGCCGAAATTCTCCGTCGACTTGTTGAAGATCATGTGCTCGAGCAGATGCGCCGAGCCGGTGTTGCCGGGGGCCTCGTTGCGCGACCCCACGTGGTACACGACCATGAACGTGAACACCGGGCTCGCGCGATTCGGCACCAGCAGGATCGTCATGCCATTGGACTTGAGGCGGTACTGCGACACGCCCCGGAACGTCTCCACCAGCTCGACGTTGGCGGGCAGCGCCGCGGCGGTGAAGGAGGCGAGGAGGGCGGCTAAGGCAAGGAGGATGCGGCGCATGACGGCTTCCGGGTGAGGGGAGGCGTAATCGTACTAAATTGCGCCGTCATTCCCGCGTAGGCGGGAATCCAGTGAATAAGTACCTGGTACTTTTCGTGGCTGGATTCCCGCCTACGCGGGAATGACCAATGTAGCGACCAGCGGCAGGTGGTCGGAGGCCACGCGCGCCAGCGCGCTGCGATGCACGGTGAGGTTGCGGAGAAGGGAGCGCGGGTGCGTCCAGACGCGGTCAAGCGCGAGCACCGGCATGCCGGAGGGAAAGGTGGCGGGCGACGGCGTGCGCTTGAAGTAACGGTGCAGGCGGCGAAGCGGGCGTCCCCAGAGGAACCACTCGTTCAGGTCGCCCACCAGCACCGCGTGCTCGAAGGGGCGGTCGGTGAAGAGCTTGAGGAGGCGCGTCACCTGGTCGCGGCGCTCCGCGGGGCGCAGGCCCAGGTGGGTCGCCACGAAGCGCAGCGGCTTGCCCTTGTGGCAGTCGAGGTCGACGGCGATCGCCGCCCGCGGCTCACGCCCGCGCCAGCTCAAGTCGCAATGCACCACGCCGCGCACCGGCAGGCGGGTGAGCACGCCGTTGCCGAAATGGCCGTCGTGGCGGATGTGCGTGGTGCCGGCGACGGCGTTGAAGCCGAGCTGCTTGCCGAGCCAGTCGAGCATGTCGGCGCCGCCCTCCCGCGCTTCCACCTCCTGCAGTGCGATCACGTCCGCGTCGATCTCGCGCAGCACGTCGAGGATGCGTTGCGGCGCGTTGCGGCGATCGCGCCCGATGGCGCGATGCACGTTGTACGAGACGACCCGCAGCTGCTGCATCGGCGCTAGGCCGCCCGGGGCCCGCCGCCGGCGTCCATGCGCGAGAGCAGCTTGTGTCCCGCGAATGCCAGCGCGGCGAACGCCGCCACGGCCCCGGCGATCACCCAGCCGTTGACGCGCGCGGGGTCGCGCAGGAAGGACGCCGCCTGGTCGCTCAGCACGGTCGCCGCGATGGCGCCCGGCAGCATCCCGAGGAACGTGCCAAGCACGAAGTGCCACAGCTTGATGCGCATGGCGCCCATGACGATGTTCACCACCGCGTAGGGCGCGATCGGGACGAAACGCACCAGTGTCACGGCGATGATGCCGCGCTTCTGCAGCACGCTCTGCAGGCGTCCCAGCTTGGGCCCCGCCATGCGGCGCACGGTATCGCGGTGCACCTTGCGCCCGATGGCGTATCCCGCCACGCCCGCGAGCACGACGCCCGTCATCGAGTACATCAGGCCCTCCACGGGACCGAAAACCACCACCGCGGCCATGGTGATGAGGGGACGCGGGAACATCACCAGGCAGGCGGGTGTGTACGCGAGGATCAGCAGCAGCGGCGCCCACCAGTGGGAGGAGAGGGTCTCGGCCAGGGCGATCACGCGGTCCGCGGTGACGATTTCGGCCAACGGCGTGTAGCGCCACACGAGTGCCAGGGTCGCGACCAGCGCGATCATGCCGCCCATCATCCACGGCAGCTTGATGCCTTCGGACTTCGCCGCGGGCCGTGCGGGCTTGCCCGCGCCGTCGTGGGCGAACCCCTTCATCAGTGCCTCGAGGGAGATGGGCTTCTCCAGGTCGCCAAGCGCCGCCGCGGCGATCTTGGCCTCGGAGATCTCCGGAGTCTCCAGCACCTCGAAGCGGCGGTCCTTCGGCGAATCGGCTGCCTGGATCGCGGCGGCGATCGACGGGGAGCTCGCGAGGAGCGAGGTCATGCGGGCGAGCTCGATGCCGGCGTGCTCCGCCACCAGCCGGTCGCGGAACGCGCGGATCGACTTGCGCTGCTCGGGGCGGCCTTCGGCCTCGATGGTCACGTCGCACTCGCTGTCCACGCCCATGGAGCGGTTGCTCAGGTTCGAAGAGCCGATGCGCGCCCATTCGTCGTCGACGATCATGACTTTCGAATGCAGGTCGAGGCATGTGCCGTCGCAAAGCCCCTCGACGTGCGGATAGAAAGCATGAAAACGCTTGTGGAC
This sequence comes from Usitatibacter sp., assembly GCA_035525255.1. Taxonomy (GTDB): domain Bacteria; phylum Pseudomonadota; class Gammaproteobacteria; order Burkholderiales; family Usitatibacteraceae; genus Usitatibacter. The sequence goes on along the minus strand of DATLEL010000428.1, from coordinate 5,696 downwards.
GTCGGCTTCGCGCAACATGCGCACGAGCTTCGTGCGCAGCACCGTCATGGTGTTCTCCTCGAGCCAGCCATGGCTGAGGAGCCGCGTGACCACGATGATCTCCGGACCGTCGGGCTCCGCGAGCCGCGCCTTCAGCGCTTCACCGACCTTGTCGGAGGTGAAGTACTGGTTCTCGATGTAGATGTAGCGCTTCGCCCTGCGGATCATGTCGAGGTAGAGCGATTCGACATGCTTGGTGGCCTTGTGGGGCCCCGATTCCGGCAGCGTGCACGCGACGCCCACGCTCGCGTCGGTCATCTCGGACTTGATCTCGGCCGGCCACGGGTCGCCGCGGCTTGGACGGCACGGAGGCAGCTTGCGGTGGGTGGCGGCGAGCCAGCGGTAGCGCGCGATGCGCGAGAGCTCGAGGCATGCATCGCCATCCACCATCACCATCGCGTCGTGGAACGGCGGGTACGGCTCGTCGTTGAACGTGCGCCGCTTGTCGTCCGGCCCATGGCGCGGTGAGTCCCAGCGCTTGTTGGTGAGGTCCAGGCCGCCGGCGAAGGCGACCTTGTCGTCCACCACGACGATCTTCTGGTGGTGCGAGCCCGCCAGGGGATGGGTGTCGTCGAAGCGGAATTTGATGTGGCGGTGCGGCTCCCAGTTGAGCCCGAAGATCGGCGAGTACTCCCGGTCCGTTCCGTACGCCATGGGAAAGTCCCAGTCGAGGATGTACACGCGCAGATCGGGCTTGCGCGCGCAGAGCTCGTTCAGGAACACCCCGAGCGTCACATCCGGCGTGCCGTCGTCCTTGTAGCGCAGCACCATCCGGCTGTCGAAGTCCCACGCGAGGATGATGATCTGCCGTTCGGCGCGCTCGCAGGTGCGGATGAAGGCGTCGAAGTACGCCTCCCCGTCGATGTGGAACGCCACGCGCGGCGAACGCACGGCGGCGCCGACGTTGTCGCCGGGGCGGAAGAGGGTGGTGTGGATCGGTCCGGAGTCGGGAGCCATGGTCGGTTAGGCAGTCCAGTGGGGCCATCGATCATTCTCGTGGGCCCGGGCGACCGGCCTACCGCGCCGCAAGTACGCGCAAATAGTCTACTTGGACTATGGGGTGGGTTCCCGCCTGCGAATGACGGCTACGGGTGCGAGCACATGGCGATGCCTTCATACGTCCAGCCGAGGCGCTCGAGCGCCTTGATGGAGGAATCGCTGGTGGTGAAGCGGTGGTTGGAGTCGTTGCGGACGTAGCCGTTGTTGTACGCGCGGTTCACGCCGATGTATCCCGGCGGGCATGCACCGCCCACCGGGGGACGGACCTGGAACGCGATGCCCTCGAAGGTCCACCCCGGGTATGAGGTCTTCACCAGCTCGCAGTCCGACTTGATGGCGGTGAAGAAGTGCGAGTTGGGGCCGCCGTTGTAGCCGCCATAGAAGCGGCACACGTCCACCGCGCCGCCCGCCGCCGATTCCGCCGACGGCTGCAGCCATGCCTTGAACGAATGTCCGGTGCGGATCCAGCCCGGGCCTGCGCCGCCGGCGTCGATGATGGACATGTCGCTCGGGCTCGCAGTGAGGAAGAAGTGGTTGAGCCCCGTGTTGTAGAACTCGACCACTCGGGATTCGCCGCCCACGTTGGCGAACGGCACGTGCACGTCCACCACCACGCTGTCAGTGCGCCCGCCGTGCACGCTGTTCATGCGAATGAAGCGCGCCATGGCGGTGGGGTCCGAGCGCACGTCGAGGTATGCGTTGAGGAAGGTCACCATCCACGTGAGCACGTCGCCCGCATCCGCCGGGCGCAACTCGTGCTCGCCGTTGACGAGCTGCACCAGGTAGCGGGAATCGCCCATCCGGTTCACCGCCTGCTGCGTGAGCTTGATGGGCGCCGTGATATCCGCGGTGCCCGCGATCGCGAGGTAGGGGCGGTTCACGCTGTCCGCGCCTTCCTGGTCGTTGCAGAAGGCGGGCAGGAACGACTGGCCGGAGTAGGGCACGTAGCCCACGGCGGCTCGAATGCGCGAATCGCGCGCCGTCTCGTCGCAGGACATGGCGAGGCTCGTGGTGAGGCGTGCGCCGAGCAGGTTCGCCATCGCCTGGCCGCCGAGGCTCGCGCCGAAGCCGCCGATGCGCGTCGTGTCGATGCCCTCCTGGTAGCGCGGATCGTCGAGGATCGCGTCGGTCATCGCCTTCAGCGCCAGCGGGCGCATCGCCTGCATTTCCACGATCAGCGGGAAGAACGCGAGCGTGTAGACGAAGTCTGCGAAGTCCTCGACCTTGATCAGCGAGAAGCGCGCGTCCGCGTGGAACACCGCAGCGACCATGTAGCCCTGCGCCGCGAGCTGCACCATCACGTCGATGTAACCCTTGCCCAACGGGCTGCCGCCGAGACCGTGGGAGTACACGACGAGGGGTAGCTTGGCAGGGCCCTGGGAGGCGCCGGCGGCATCGAGGCCCACGGTTTGCGCGTATTCGACGCCCGAGATGAGCTTCGGCGCGTTGCCCGGGCGCTGCATGTGCGGCACGACACCCCCCGCGCCGGGAAGGGTATAGCTCGGGTCGTTGTTCCCCTGGGGCGTGGGATGGCAAACGATCACCGCGAACGGCACGCGCTGGAAGAAGCGGGTGGGATAGAGCTGAGGCTTGAGCGGGACCTGGGCGCGGAAGGTCACCGCCGTGTCCGGCTGCGCGAGGATGTCGGTGATGTAGAGCTGCCGCCCGTTGACCTCGCGGCCTTCCCAGTAATCCGAGGGCACGCCGCCCAGCTGCGCCATGCGCGACATGTCGTGCTCGACGTTGGAGCAGGCAACCGCGAACCGCCCGGGCGCGATGGGCGCCACTTCGAGCTCGTGGTTGTACGCCGCCGCACCAAAGGAGGTGAGGCACAGGAGCGCGGAGAGGGCTGCGAGCCGAAGGGTAGAATCCATGGAAACAATCATAGAACGCCGGGAGACGGGATTTGGATGACAGCGAAAAGATCCGGCGCATCCTCAGGACCGCGAAAGTCATCGCGGTCGTGGGCCTCTCGGCCCAGTGGCACCGGCCGAGCTATTTCGCCGCCAAGTACATGCAGGAGCACGGCTATCGCGTGATCCCGGTGAATCCCATGTATGACGCCGTCCTGGGCGAAAAGTGCTACAAATCCCTGCGCGACATCCCCGAAAAGGTGGATGTCGTGGACTGCTTCCGCAAGAGCGCCGAGATCGAAGCCATCGCCGGGGAGGCGATCGCGATAGGCGCCCGGGTCCTGTGGATGCAGCTTGGGGTCGAGAATCCGTCGGCTCGTCGCATGGCGGAGACGGCCGGGCTCGAGGTGGTCGAGAATCGCTGCGTGAAGATCGAGCATGGCCGATTCTTCGGCGGCCTGGGCTGGGCCGGCGTGAACACGAAGGTCATTTCCGCCCGCCGCGCGCCGTAACGGCCGCGCGGGCGCCGAAAGGGGAAATCTTGGATCTGTGGCTGTTGTGGTTGATCGTGGGCTTCGTGCTGGTGATCGCCGAGCTCATGACGGGCACCTTCTACCTGCTGGTGCTCGGCCTGGGCGCCTTCGTCGGCGCGATGGTCGCGTGGTTCGGCGGCAATGTGCTGGCGCAAGCCTTCATCGGCAGCGCAGTCGCGCTCGCCGGCGCCTGGTTCGTGCACCACTGGCACGCGGCGCAGCGCAACGTCGACACCGGCGTCTCGAATTTCCTCGACCGCGGGCAGGCGGTGGTGCTCGAAGGCTGGACCAACGAGCCCGCCGGCTTCGCGCGGGTGAGGTATCGCGGCACGTCGTGGGATGCGCGCCTCGCCGAGCCGGCAAGCCGGCCCGTCGCCGGGGCGACGTTGTACATCCACGGCCAGGAAGGAAACACCCTTGTCGTCTCCGCACAACCGACGCACTAGACCAACAACGGCGGCCGCCGGGCAGATCTTCAGCTCTGCCGTGAGCACCGCCACACGGGAGATATCCATGTTCTGGAAGACCGCAATTGCCGTGATCCTCACGGTCGCCACCGCGCTCCTCACGCACAGCGCCGCGGCAACCATCGCCACGTTCTTCGTGGCGATGATCGTCGTTATCGTCTTCGAGGGCGTGCGCATCGTGCCCCAGCAGAACGCCTGGGTGGTGGAGCGCCTGGGCAAGTTCTACCGCGTGCTCGACCCCGGCCTGAACCTGATCGTGCCGTTCTTCGATCGCGTCGCCTACAAGCACTCCCTCAAGGAAGTGCCGCTCGACGTGGCCGAGCAGGTGTGCATCACCAAGGACAACACGCAGCTCGCGGTGGACGGGATCATCTACTTCCAGGTGGTCGATCCCAAGCTCGCCTCCTACGGCTCGTCGGATTACGTGCAGGCGGTGACGCAGCTCGCGCAGACGGCGCTGCGCTCGGTGATCGGCAAGATGGAGCTGGACAAGACCTTCGAGAGCCGCGACGAGATCAACCACCACGTGGTACAGGTGCTCGACGAAGCCGGACGCACCTGGGGCATCAAGGTGCTGCGCTACGAGATCAAGAGCTTGACGCCTCCCGAGGCGATCCTGCGCTCGATGCAGGCGCAGATCACCGCCGAGCGCGAGAAGCGCGCGGTGATCGCGACCTCCGAAGGCAAGCGGCAACAGGAGATCAACATCGCCGACGGCCAGCGCCAGGCGGCGATCCTCGAGTCCGAGGGCCAGAAGACCGCGCAGATCAACAAGGCCGCGGGTGAGGCGCAGGCGATCGAGCTGGTCGCGAACGCCAATGCGAACGCCGTGCGAGCGGTGGCTGCCGCCATCGGTGCGCCTGGGGGCATGAGCGCGGCCAATTTGAAAGTGGCGGAGAAGTACATCGAAGCGTTCGGCAACCTCGCCAAGGTCGGCAATACGCTCATCATCCCGAGCAACCTGGGCGATATCGCAGGGCTTGCGGCTTCCGCGATGACAGTGTTGGATCGCGCCAAGATTGGGGAAGCGTCGGTCAAGTAACTGGACCCCCGCCTACGCGGGGGTGACGAGAGAGAAATGGCCGACCGGGAATTCGGGTTCGAAACGTTGTGCCTCCACGCGGGCCAGATTCCCGACGCGCAAACCGGCTCGCGTGCGGTCCCTCTCTACCAGACCACCTCCTACGTCTTCGACAGCGCCGACCACGCGGCGAGCCTCTTCAACCTGCAGACGTTCGGCAACGTCTACACGCGCCTCTCCAATCCGACCACCGCGGTGTTCGAAGAGCGCATGGCGGCGATCGAGGGCGGGCGCGCGGCGGTAGCCACCGCGTCGGGCCAGGCGGCAGAGATGGTGGCGCTGCTCAATATCCTCGAATCCGGCGACCACGTCGTGTCGTCCGCCAAGCTCTACGGCGGCACCTACACGATGCTGGCGGTCAATTTCAAGAGGCTGGGGATCGAGGCGACGCTGGTGGATCCGGACGACCCGGAGAATTTCCGCCGCGCGCTCAGGCCCAACACCAAGGCGATCTTCTCGGAGACGCTCGGCAATCCCGCGATCAACGTGATCGACATCGCGGCCGTCGGCGCCATCGCGCGCGGGGCGGGCGTGCCGTTCATCGTCGACAACACCGCGGCCTCGCCCTACCTGTGCCAGCCGCTCGCCCACGGCGCGGATATCGTGGTGCACTCCGCCACCAAGTTCATCGGCGGGCACGGGACTTCGATGGGCGGTGTCGTCGTGGAAAGCGGCCGCTTCCCCTGGGACAACGGCAAGTTTCCCGGGATGACGGAGCCATCCG
>DATLEL010000413.1:0-3731 GCA_035525255.1 Usitatibacter sp. | reverse complement strand
AGCTCGCCTTCGTGCATCCGGCAAGCGGCAAGGAAGTCGCATTCGAGTCGCAGATGCCGGACGATTTCCGCGCGTTGCTGGAGCGGCTGCGCGCTTGAAGGACTGGCTCGTGCCCGACTGGCCCGCGCCTCGCGGCGTGCGAGCGTTCGTCACCACGCGCTCGGGCGGTGTCAGCACCGGCGAATTCGCGTCGATGAACCTCGGACTCTCGAGCGGCGACGAAGCGGCGAAGGTCGAGCGCAACCGCGCCATCGTGCGCGCGGAGCTCCCCTCCGATCCCGTCTACCTGGTGCAGGTGCACGGCACCGGGGTGACCGACCTCGATCGCCTGCCCGCGGGCGAGCGCCCGCGCGCCGACGCCGCGGTCACGGCGCAACGCGGGCGCGTTGCCACGGTGCTGGTCGCCGATTGCATGCCGCTGCTTCTCTGCGATCGCGGCGGCACCCGCGTCGTCGCCGCCCACGCCGGATGGCGCGGCATGGCGGCCGGCGTCATCGAGAACGCGGTCGCCTCATTGCAGGTGCCGCCGGCGGAAGTGATCGCGTGGATGGGGCCCGCCATCGGGCCGGACGCGTTCGAGGTCGGCCCCGAAGTGCGCGAGGCATTCCTCGCCGTGGATAGCGATGCGCAGGGAGCTTTCCGCGCGCATGCGCCCGGCAAATACATGGCGGACCTGTACACGCTTGCCCGCCGGCGGCTGGCGCGCATCGGAGTCGGCAGCGTGCACGGCGGTGGCTTCTGCACCTTTCACGAGCCCGGGCGGTTCTTCTCCTACCGGCGCGTGAAGGCGAGCGGGCGCATGGGCGCTTTCGTGTGGATGGTTTAATGCCGTCTCCATGAGCGTCCTCGCGTACATCCTCGCCGCCTGCTTCGCGGGCACCGTCCTCTCGTTGGCCATCGCCGCATTGGTGGCATTCCGCGTCCAGGCGCGCTGGATTCCGACGCTGGTGAGCTTCGCGGTCGGGGCCCTCCTCGGAGCCGCCTTCCTCGACCTGCTGCCGCATCTCTTCGAGGAGACGAAGAATCCGGGGCGCATCGCCGCTTTCATCCTGCTCGGCATCCTGGTGTTCTTCGTGCTCGAGAAGCTGATGCTGTGGCGCCACCACCACCATCACGACGGCGAGGCCACGGCGCATCCCGGCGTGGACCACCATGACCACGGCCGCTCCGGCTGGATGATCGTGATCGGCGACTCGTTCCACAACTTCACCGACGGCGTGATCATCGCCACCGCGTTCCTCGCCGACGTGAAGCTCGGCATCGTGACCTCGCTCGCCATCATCGCGCACGAGATTCCTTCCGAGATCGGCGATTTCCTGGTGCTGCTGCATTCGGGCTTCAGCCGCGGCAAGGCGCTCTTCTGGAATTTCATGTCGGGCATGGCAGCAGTCGCCGGCGCGATGCTGGCGTACTTCGCGCTCTCCGCGGTGAAGGATTGGCTGCCCGAGATCCTCGCTTTCGCGACGGCCAGCATGATCTACGTCGCGGTGGCGGACCTGATGCCGGGGCTGCACAAGCGCACGGCGATCCGCGAGACACTGGTCCAAGTCGTGTTCATCGCGCTCGGGGTATGCAGCATCTGGCTCATCCACGGCGCCATGCACCCGGAGTAGAATTGATTTCGTAACACGTTGAATTACATAGGCATCTCAGTCATGGCCAAGCGCAACGCCTCCCCCGACAGCGACCACCTCGCAGCGCGCCTGCGCGAGCAGCACGAGGCGATCTCCAAGGCCTTGAACAACGACGGCCCCTCGCAGCAGGTGATGGCGGGGTTCGCCGACGCCTACCGCGCGTGGCTCGAGGCCATGACGGCGAAGCCCGAAGGCATGATGGAGCTGCAGGGCCGCTACATGCAGGAGCAGATGCGCCTGTGGATGGAAGCGCTGCAGGGCGGCGAGAACGGCGCGGCGGAGGCGCCGGCCGACAAGCGCTTCAGCGGCGAGGAGTGGAATTCGCTTCCGGTATTCCGCTATTTCCGCGACTCCTACCTGCTCACCTCGAAGATGATGATGCAGGCGGTCGAGCAGGCCGAGATGGATCCGGCCGCCAAGGCCCGCATGAGCTTCTTCATGCGCCAGTACCTCGATGCGGCGGCGCCGTCGAACTACCTCATGACCAACCCCGAGGCCATCAAGGCGGCGATGGAGAGCGGCGGGGAGACGTTGCAGGACGGGATGAAGAACCTCCTCGCCGACATGGAGAAGGGCCGCATCTCCATGACCGACGAGACCGCCTTCACCGTGGGAGAGAACGTCGCCACGACCAAGGGCGCGGTGGTCTGGGAGAACGACCTCATCCAGCTGATCCAGTACACGCCGCTCACCGGCAAGGTGCACGAGCTGCCGCTGCTGATGATTCCGCCGTGCATCAACAAGTTCTACATCATGGACCTGCAGCCGGATAACTCGCTGGTGCGCTTCGCGGTGGAGCAGGGGCACACGGTGTTCATGGTGTCGTGGCGCAACGTCCAGGAGGATCTCGCCACCCTCACCTGGGACGATTACATCGAGATGGGCGTCCTCGCCGCGCTCGAGGAGACGCAGCGCATCGCCAAGACGAAGAAGATCAACGCGCTCGGCTTCTGCATCGGCGGCACGCTGCTCTCCTCCGGCCTCGCGGTGCTGGAGCGCCGCAAGGCGAACCCGGTGCAAAGCCTCACGCTGCTCACGACGCTGCTGGAGTTCAGCGAGGTGGGCGAGATCGGCGTGTACATCGACGAGAACTTCGTCGGCAAGCGCGAGCGCCAGCTGGCCAGGGGCGGCATCGTTCCCGGCGGCGAGCTCGCCCGCGCGTTCTCCAGCCTGCGCGCCAACGACCTGGTGTGGCCCTACGTCGTCAACAATTACCTCAAGGGCAAGCAGCCGCCGGCTTTCGATCTCCTCTACTGGAACGCCGACGCGACCAACCTGCCGGGCCCGATGTATTCGTACTACCTGCGCAACACCTACGCCGACAACAAGCTCTGCCGTCCCGATGCGCTTACCATGTGCGGCGAGCCGATAAACCTCAAGCGAGTGAAGCTGCCCACGTTCGTCTTCTCCGCCCGCGAAGATCACATCGTGCCGTGGCGTGGCGGCTATCGCAGCGCGCAGTGCCTCGGGGGCGACGTGACCTTCGTGCTGGGTGCCTCCGGCCACATCGCGGGCACCATCAATTCGGCGGCGCGCAACAAGCGCAGCTTCTGGCTCGGAGCCGCTTCCGGCAAGGGCAAGGGCACGCCCATGGGCGCCGATCCCGACGCGTGGCTCGAGCGCGCGAAAGAGCATCCCGGCAGCTGGTGGACCGCGTGGGCCAAGTGGCTCGCGCCCCATGGCGGCAAGATGGTGCCCGCACGCACGAGGCTCGGCGACGCGAAGCACAAGGCCATCGAGCCCGCGCCCGGCCGCTTCGTCAAAGAGCGCGCGGTTTAATTCAAGGGGTCAGGTTACTTGATCCGTTGAAGGCTTCCGAGGCGATCAAGTAACCTGACCCCTTGAAGGAGACGACATGGCAAAGAGAATCGCGTTGGTGACGGGTGGCATGGGCGGCCTGGGCGAGGCGATCTGCGCCAAGCTGGAGAAGATGGGCATCCAGGTCGTCGTGACCTATTCGCCGGGCAACACCAAGTACCAGCAGTGGCTGAAGGAGATGGAATCGCAGGGACACAAGTTCCGCGCGTTCGCCTGTGACGTGGCGGACTTCGACTCGTGCGCCAAGATGGTGGAGCAGGTGAGCAAGGACGTCGGCCC
>DATLEL010000326.1:0-4337 GCA_035525255.1 Usitatibacter sp. | reverse complement strand
GTCCTGCGGGTCCATGAACTCCGGGTGCCACTGCACGCCCACCACGAAGCTGTGGCCTTCCCAGCGGATCGCCTCGACGATGCCGTCGGGCTCGCTCACCGCCTCCACCACCAGCCCCTCGCCCAGGCCCTTGATGGCCTGGTGATGGATGGTGTTGATGCGGGCGGTCTGCACCTCGGGATAGACGCGCGCGAGCCAGGTGTCCGGCAGGATGCGCACGTCGTGGAAGTGGGCGTCATAGCGGGCCTCGTCCCGATGCGAGCCCTTGCCCGGGCATTGCGTGGCGATGTCCTGGTAGAGCGTGCCGCCGAGCGCCACGTTGATCACCTGGTGTCCGCGGCAGACGCCGAACACCGGCTTCCCCTGCGTGACGAATTCGTGGAACAGCTCGATCTCGTAGGCATCGCGGATCTCGTCGCCGGCCCATAGCGGGTTGATGGGCGTCTCGCGATAGCTCTTCGGCGACATGTCGGCGCCGCCCTGCAGCAGCAAGCCGTCCAGCACGTCGACGTAGTGCTTGATGCGCAGCGACTTCGGATAATGCGGCGAGGCGAGGCTCATCTCCGGGATCATGAACGCGAGCACCTCGCCCGACATGATCCAGCTCGCCGCCGACTGCTCGAGGTACTGGACCGATTTGTGGGGGAGGAAAGTCCGCGACGCGTCCGGGTACAGGAGGCGGGCAGAGACGCCGATTCTCAGCGGTTCCATGCGATGACTATAGCGGAAGCCGTTTGGAAGCGTATTGCGGCAGAATGTTCCCCGATGCCGTCCCGCACCATGAAGCTGAAGGCCCCGCCCGCCTTGCTGCTCGCCCTCGAAGGGCGCGCGCCCTGGGAGCTCGCCGCGTCGATCGCGGCCTATCCCCTGCTGCGGCAGGCCCCTCGCGGCGACGGCCACGCCGTGATCGTGTTTCCCGGCCTCGCGGCCTCCGACATGAGTACCCTTCCGCTGCGCACGTTCCTCGCCGAGCGCGGCTACCAAGCCTTCGGCTGGGACCTGCGCTTCAACCTCGGCCCGCGCGCGGGCGTGCTCGAGCGCAGCCTCGAGCGCGTACGGCGCGTGCGGCGCGACACCGGGCGCAAGGTAAGCCTGCTCGGCTGGAGCCTCGGAGGCGTCTATGCGCGCGAGCTGGCCAAGCTGGCGCCCGAGGACGTGCGCTGCGTGGTGACGCTGGGCTCGCCCTTCACCGGGCACGCGAAGGCGAACCACCTGTGGCGGCTCTACGAGCTGGCGAGCGGCCATCGCCTCGATGCGAGCGACGCGTTCCGCCGCGTGCAGGCCGCGCCGCCGGTGCCGACCACGTCGATCTTCAGCCGCAGCGACGGCATCGTCGCCTGGGAATGCTGCCTGCAGCAGGCGGGCGAGCTCGCGGAAAGCATCGAGGTCACCTCGAGCCACATCGGCATCTGCATGAATCCCGCCGCCTGGTACGCGGTGGCCGACCGCCTCGGGCAATCGGCGCGCGGCTGGCGGCCGTTCCATCGCCACGGCTGGCGCCGCTGGCTTTACCAGGACCCGTACCGCGTCAAATCGCCGAGCTGAAGATCCGCTCGAAGTCTTGCGCCGTAACCGGCTTGCAGTTGGTCTTGTGGCACGTGTCGGCCACGGCGATGTCCACCAGCTTCGCGAGGTGGTCGCGCGTCACGCCCTTTTCACCCAGCTTCGCCGGGATGTGGATGCGCGCCTTGAGCGCCACCAGCCACTCGACGAAATCCATCGCCGTGGTCCCCGCGCCGCAGACGCGCGCGAGCTCCGCCATCTTCACGTCCGCGGTGTCCAGGTTGAAGCGCATCACGTGGTCGATCATGATGCCGTTGGCGAGCCCGTGGTGCATGTCGACCACCGTGCCGAGCGCATGCGCGCAGGAGTGCACCGCACCCAGGTCCTTCTGGAAGGCGATGGCGCCCATCATCGACGACATCATCATGTCGGAGCGCGCCTGGATGTCCCTCGGGCTCGCGACCGCCTTGTCGATCGCGTGCGCAGCAATGCGCGCGCCTTCGAGCGCGATGCCGTCGCAGAGCGGGTGGTACTCGGGCGAGAGGTAGCTCTCGACGTTATGGGTGAGGGCATCCATGCCGGTCGCCGCGGTCACGTGGGGCGGAAGGTCGAGCGTGAGCTCCGGATCGGCGAACACCGCTTTCGCGAGCAGCACCGGGTTGAAGACCACTTTCTTCACGTGCGTCGCGTCGTCGGAGATGACCGAGGAGCGTCCCACTTCGCTGCCCGTGCCGCTGGTGGTGGGGAGCGCCACGAAGTAGGGCAGGGGCTTCAGGACCGGGCGCACTTCGGGATGGTCCCAGGCGTACTCGAGGATGCTGCCGTCGTGCACCGCCATCAGCGCCACCGCTTTCGCCACGTCGAGCGCGGCGCCTCCACCGAAGCCGACGACGCAATCGGCGCGGTGCTGGTTGTACGCCACCACGCCCTCGTCCACCTGTTTCTTCACCGGGTTTCCGAAGACGCCCGCGTACACGCGCGCGTTCAGTCCCACGAGGCTCGCGGCGAACTCCTTGAGGATCGGCAGCTCGCCCAGCCCCTTGTCGGTGACGATCAGCGGGCGTTTCACGCCCTGCTGCTTCAGGTGCTCGGCGACGAGCTTGCGAACGCCGGGGCCGAAGTGGATGAGGGTGGGGAAGGAGAATTTGCTCGCCATTGTGCTTCGCTCTCTATCTCGGATTTTCCCGCGTCATGCGGTAGATGAGGATGGCCGCGCGGATATCCGTGGTTCAGTCTTGAGTCTTTCAAATAATCTCGAAGTAGCGGCGCAGCTCCCAGTCGGTGACGCCGTCGAGCCACTGCCGCCACTCCCACTCCCGGGTCGCGGCGTAGTGGTCGACGAAGTCGTCCCCGAACCAATCGCGAGCCACCTTCGATTCCCTGAAGATGCGCGTGGTCTCGATCAGCGTGCGCGGCGCTCGCGGGATGTTCTCGCTCCCCTGGTTGGTGCCCGTGATCGGCCTGGTGGTGAGCTTGAGCCCGCGCTCGACGCCGTCCAAGCCCGCCGCGAGGACCGCGGAGATGGCGAGGTAGGGGTTCATGTCCGCGCCGGGGCACCGGGTCTCGAGGCGCGTGGATTTGGCGCCGCCGGCGATCACGCGAAACGATGCCGTTCGGTTATCGACGGCCCAGGTGGGCTTCACCGGGGCCCAGAAGCCGTCCACCAGGCGCTTGTACGAGTTGATGGTGGGCCAGTACATCGGGCCCATGCCGATGAGCGAATTCAGCTGCCCGGCCACATAGCTCTCGAACAGCTTCGACATGCCGGAGTTGCGGCCGCGCGCGTCGAAGAACACGTTCTTCGATCCATCCGAGAGGCTCTGGTGCAGGTGCCCCGAGCAGCCGGGATACTGCGCGCTCCACTTCGCCATGAAGCTCGGCATGATGCCGAAGCGGGCACCGATCTCCTTGGCCCCGGTCTTGAAGAGGATGGCGCGGTCGGCCATCTCCAGCGCGTCGGAAAAGAGCAGCGCCGCCTCGTACACCCCGGGCCCGGTTTCGGTGTGCAGGCCCTCGATGGGAACGTTGAAGAGCGCCATCTCGTCCATCAGCGCGTTGAAGTACTCGCGGTTGGCGTTGGCGCGCAGCAGCGAATAGCCGAACATGCCGGGGGTGATGGGCGTGGGCGGCTGCCCGCGCTTCTCCGCCCAGCTCTGCGGCGTCTCGGCGAAGTTGAAGAACTCGAACTCCGCGCCCACCATCGCGGTGAAACCCATCTTCTCCGCTCGCTTCAATACACGCTTCAGCAACTGCCGCGGGCAGAGCGGGTGGGGCTTGCCGTCGGCGGTGACGAAATTGCCGAGGAAGAAGGGAATCCCGCCGTCCCAGGGCACGGTGCGATAGGTGTCGAGGTCGATGCGCGCCAGCGCGTCGGGAAAGCCGTGCTGCCAGCCCGTGAGCTTCGTATTGTCGTAGCACTGGTCCATCATGTCCCAGCCGAACACCACGTCGCAGAAGCCGAAGCCGCCGTCGACCGCGGAGAAGAACTTGTCGCGGTGGATGTACTTGCCGCGCAGCACGCCATCGATGTCGGAGACGGCCACCTTCACCTTGCCGAGCGTCGACTTGCGGATCGCATCGACGATGGTGCCGCTGTCCTTCATCGCGAACTTCGCCTTTTTCGTCGCCATCTTCTATCGCGCGCAGCGCGCTCCGATCTCGAGGTAGTGGCTTAGGGAGGGCGTCGGTTCGCCGGGGATTTTCGCGGCGTCGTCCCAGCGCCGCACGCGCATCGCCTCGCGTGCGAAAGGCTTCTCCACGAACGCCTGCGCCTCGGCCGGCGAAAACCGCTTGCCGAAAAACTGGTTGATGGTCAGGAGGTTGATGGGCAGGGA
>DATLEL010000400.1:0-2616 GCA_035525255.1 Usitatibacter sp. | reverse complement strand
GTTCATCCATTCACCCTCGCGGCTCACGTGGATGGCATCGATGGCGATGCGGCGCTCGCGGAGCAATCGGAGGATCGCGGCCCCGCGCTCCCACGACAGGAGGTCCGGAGACCGGTGCGCCAAGCGCAGGTCGTGGGCGAGCGCGTCCAGGCGGGCATCGCCGAAGACGTGCGCCGGATCGCGCCAACGCCAGAACGATTCCGCCACGGGACGGAACCCGTGACCCGGGCGCCCGCCCGGCAGCGGCCGGATCCGTGCGAGGAACGGCTCCGCCAACGCGAAATGATCGACGATCGCATGGTCGCGTGGCCGCAGGTACGCGTGCGCCCCCATGGCCCACGTCAGCTCCGGGTCCGTCGGCGCCGGAGCGGAGCTCACGAAGGGAAGATCGCGCAGCGGTGTGCGCGCGAACAGTCCCATCCACGGCAGGTAGAAGCGCCGCTCGTCGAGGGCACCGTGGTAGTTGCGTCCCCAGCTATCGGGCTGCGGGAATGCGACGACCTGCAAGCGGAGCGTGGAGTGGCCCGAGACCAGTTGCGCCAACGCGAGCAGCGCCGCCAATGCCGCCAGCCAGCGCCGGTCTGTTGCATAAATGCGCGGCGCGGGGACACCCGCCAACAGCACGACCAGGCCCGCCCACGCAGCCGGCAGCATGAAACGCCCCAGCATGAAATCGCCGCCGGCCCAGGCGACGTAAACCAGGGAAAGCAGCAGCGCGACCGTGCCCGCGCGCACCAGGCGATCGGAGCGCCAGCGCGCGATGCCTACCGCCACTCCGAAGGCGACCAGCGCGAGAGTGCCGGGATCGGTGAGCAGTGACGCGGCGAGATAGGAAAGCCCCTGGTCGAGGCGTCCGATGGTGTCGCCGCTCAACTTGGCAAGCGCGGTGTTGGGAAGCGGCGAGCCGTAATAGAGCGTGGAGAACAACGCCCACGCCGCCGCGGGCGCAGCCAGCGCCGCAAGCACTACGAGGCGCCCCCGCCACGTCACAACGGGAACCACCATCGCAAAGGGCAGCGCCCAGAGGACGAGATCGAGCCGGTTCAACGGCAGCAACGCGAGCGCCGTTACGGCAAGCCCGCGCCTTCCGGTCCTGAGTCCCGCCACGGCCGCCATCGCCAGGGCGAACCCCAGCGGGGTCTCGAGCCCGCTGGTGGCGTAATCGACGACGGTGCGAGAGAAGAACATCGCCGCGAGCACCACGGCGAGCGTGAGAAGCCGATCGCGGAACGCGACGTAGAGCGCGAGAAGCCCGGCGGCGAAGACCAGCAGCCCGAGGACCATGGCACCTGGGTGCAGCGATGCGCCGAGCCCCGACCACGCCGCCAGCACCAAGAACCATAGCGGATGCGTGAACACCTGCACGCGCTCGCCCGCGTTGAATACCGGCCCATGGCCCAGCCACAGCTGCTCCACCGCGCGGAACGAGATGAAAGCGTCGTCGCAGTGCCAGGCGCGCAGTACCGCCATGGTCATCACGGCGGCCAGCGCGACGAGCGCGGCTCCACGGTCGAAGCGCTTTTGCATCGCGCGAATCCTAGCACCGGGCGATTTCGGTACCATCGTTCGCATGGCCAAACCTCCCGATTCACCGCCGCGCGGACTGCGCAAGGGCCTCACCAGCTATGGCGACAGCGGCTTTTCGCTCTTCCTGCGCAAGGCATTCATCAAGGGCGCGGGCTACACCGACGACGCGCTCGAGCGTCCGATCATCGGCATCGTCAATACCGGCAGCGCGTTCAACCCGTGCCACGGCAATGCGCCGCAGCTGATCGAGGCCGTCAAGCGCGGCGTGATGCTGGGCGGCGGCCTGCCGATGGATTTCCCCACGATCTCGATCCACGAGAGCTTCGCGCACCCGACCTCCATGTACCTGCGCAACCTCATGTCCATGGACACCGAGGAGATGATCCGCGCGCAGCCCATGGATGCCGTCGTGTTGATCGGCGGCTGCGACAAGACGGTCCCCGCGCAGCTGATGGGCGCCGCGTCCGCCAACGTGCCCTGCGTGCAATTGGTGACGGGCTCGATGCTCACCGGCTCGCACCAGTTCGAGCGCGTCGGTGCATGCACCGACTGCCGCCGCTACTGGGGCAAGTACCGCGCGGAGGAAATCGACGCGGACGAGATCTCGCGCGTGAACAACCAGCTGGTGGCCTCCGTGGGCACCTGCTCGGTGATGGGCACTGCGAGCACCATGGCATGCATCGCCGAGGCGCTCGGGATCGCGCTGCCCGGGAGCGCCTCGCCGCCCGCCGTGACGGCCGATCGCATTCGCGTGGCGGAGCGGTCCGGCGCGATCGCGGTGGAGGTCGCGAAATCGAAGCTCACGCCGGACAAAATTCTTACCGCGCACGCTTTCGAGAACGCGCTTCGCGTGCTGCTCGCCATCGGCGGGTCCACCAACGGCCTGATCCATACCACCGCGATCGCCGGGCGCCTCGGCATCGACATCGACCTCGAGCGCTTGCACCAGCTGGGGCAGGAGACGCCGGTGCTGGTAGATCTCAAGCCCTCGGGCCAGCACTACATGGAGGACCTGCATCGCGCGGGCGGCCTGCCCGCCGTGCTGCGCGAGCTGAAGCCCCTTTTGCATCTGGACGCCCTCACCGTCAC
>DATLEL010000359.1:0-5825 GCA_035525255.1 Usitatibacter sp. | reverse complement strand
CCGGTGGTGCGCCCGACGCTGGCGGCGCTATCGAGGCGTGCCGGGTCGCGCTGCGACGTGTACCAGTAGTCGCGCTGCATGCCTTCGGAATCCTCGGCCACCACGCTGCAGCCGATGCTCGCCTTGGAGCTCGGAAAGCCGCCGAGGAAACCGCGTGAATTCGCCAGCACGAAATCGGAGTCGTACGCGGACACCGTGGCGCCCTCGGTATTGCTGATGCGGCGATCCACCGCCAGCGCCGCGGCCTCGGTCTCGCGCGCGATCTCGATGGACTCCTCGACGGTGAGGCCCCACGGATGGAAGAGATCCAGGTCCGGCGGCGCGCCACGGAACAACCGATCCCCATCGGGCAGTCCGGTGGCAGGATCCTCGGCGGTGTGGCGCGCGATGGCGCATGCCGCCTCGACGGTGCGCTCGACCGCCTCGGGCGAGAGATCGGAGGTGCTGGCATTGCCGCGGCGTCGCCCGAAATACACGGTAATGCCGAGGCCCTTGTCGCGGTTGTATTCGACGGTCTCCACTTCGCCGCGGCGCACGGTGACCGACTGCCCCACCGCGGCCGAGACTTCCACCTCCGCGTCCGAGGCGCCACGCTCCTTCGCGACTTCGAGCGAGCGGCGCGCGACCTCCGCCATGGCGGCGCGGTCGAGCGGCAATGCGGCAGAGGGGATGGGATGGTCGGGCATGGAGCGCACCTGCGGGAGACAGACTAAACTCTCACGGCGGCGGGAACCGCCGGAAATCCACCATGGATGAAGAAGATTTTATCAGCAAGACGCGGCGCAAGCGGGAGTCGTCCGAGCTGCAGGACGTGGGGGCGGAGCTGGTGAAGCTATCGCCCGAGCAGCTGGCGCGGCTCGACCTCCCCGAAAACCTGCGCGAAGCGGTGCTCGCGTGCCAGTCGATCACCAAGCACGAGGCACGGCGCCGGCAGATGCAATGGATCGGCAAGATCATGCGGCACGTCGACGCGGCGCCCATCGCCGAAAAGATCGCTTCGCTGCAGGCGCCGACCAAGAAGCAGACGGCGCTCTTCCACGTGGCGGAGAAGTGGCGCGACGAGATGGTCGCGGACGCCACCGCCATCGCGCGCTTCGCTCGCGAATTTCCGCACGCGGATTCGCATCGTATCGGTGCGATCGCCGAGGCCGCGCGCGCGGAGCGCGCCGCCAAGCGCGCTCCCAAGCATTTTCGGGAGCTCTTTCACGCAGTAAGCGCCGCGGTGCAGCAGGCGGCGGCGCCATGAGCGCACACGACGCCGTTCGCATCGGCCTCGTCTCCGCGAGCGATCGCGCTTCCCAGGGCGTCTACAAAGACGAAGGCATTCCCGCGCTCGAGCAATGGCTCGCGGGCACGCTGTTGAACCCGCTGGAATTCGAGCGGCGCCTCGTCCCCGACGAGCAGCCGGCCATCGAGGCCACGTTGCGCGAGCTGGTGGACGAGCGCCACTGCGACCTGGTAATCACCACCGGCGGCACCGGCCCCGCCGCGCGCGATGTGACGCCGGAAGCGACACTTGCCGTCGCCGATCGCGTGATGCCCGGCTTCGGCGAGCAGATGCGCCGCATCAGCCTCGAGTTCGTTCCCACCGCGATCCTGTCGCGGCAGGTGGCGGTCATCCGCGGCAAGGCGCTCATCATCAACCTGCCAGGCCAGCCGAAGTCGATTCGCGAGACGCTCGAGGGACTCAAGTCACCCGATGGCAAGACACTCGCCGCGGGAATTTTCGCCGCGGTGCCCTACTGCATCGACCTGGTCGGCGGGCCGTACCTCGAATCGCGCGAGGACGTCGTCAAGGCTTTCCGCCCGAA
This sequence comes from Usitatibacter sp., assembly GCA_035525255.1. Lineage (GTDB taxonomy): Bacteria > Pseudomonadota > Gammaproteobacteria > Burkholderiales > Usitatibacteraceae > Usitatibacter. The sequence goes on along the minus strand of DATLEL010000359.1, from coordinate 4,014 downwards.
ATCCGCGATCCGCACCTCGAGACCCTGAACCCAAAAGGACCTGCATTGGAACTGCTGCCCCACGTGGAGCTCACCACCGGCGCCGACCCGGTCGGCACCGTCATCTGGCTGCACGGCCTCGGCGCCGACGGCTGGGATTTCGTGCCGATCGTGCGCGAGCTGCCGCTGCCCGAAGGCACGGCAATACGCTTCATCTTTCCCCATGCGCCGGTGCAGCCGGTGACGATCAACGGCGGCGCGGAAATGCGCGCCTGGTACGACATCGCGATGAACGACATCTCTCGCCTGCCCGACGAAGGTGGCATCCGCGAATCCCAGGGAGCGGTGGAGCGATTGATCGCGCGCGAGATCGGGCGCGGAGTGGATGCGTCGCGCATCGTCCTCGCCGGCTTCTCGCAGGGCGGCGCCATCGCGCTGCAGGTGGGATTGCGGCACGCCAATCGCCTCGCGGGCATCGTGGCGCTCTCGACCTACCTGCCGCTGGGCGAATCCCTCGATGCCGAGGCGTCGTCCGCCAACCGCGCGACGCCCATTTTCATGGCGCACGGGACCGAGGACACCATCGTGCCGTTGAAGCTCGCGGAGCTATCGCGTTCCGAGCTCAAGCGCCGCGGCTACGACATCGAGTGGCATGCGTACCCGATGCCCCACGCGGTATGCGGGGAGGAGATCGAGGCGATCTCGGCGTTCCTGGGGCGCGTGGTCGGTACCGGCACGGCGCCCCGGCGGTCGTCGATCCTGCTCCCGAACTAATTCGCGGGCGTCGCCAGCGGCTTGCCCTTCTCGACCACGTACGTCGCGAGCACCTTCGAGGCGCCCTCGCCCACTGCTTTCGCGTCGTGGATCTTGCCCGAGGGGATCTGGTAGCTGTCACCCGCCTTGAGGAGCTTGGGCACTTCGCCCTCGATCTCCAGCGAGGTGGTCCCTTCGACCACGTAGCCGGTCTCGATGCCGAAGTGCGTGTGGCGACCGGTGGAGCCGCCGGGCGAGATCTCCGCCATGCCCAGGATGACCTCGCGGTCGCCACCCACGTCCACGCGCTGCAGCAGCGTGCGCTTGATGCCGGGCGCTTGCGCTTCCGATACCGCCGCCATGCCCGCGCATGCCGCCACGAGCGCCGTTGCGATGCAAAGGGATGTCCTCATGATGCTTCCTCCTCGGTGGTGGGATTGCGAAGGGGCTCCAGGGTGCGGCGAAGCTTTTCCGGCATGTCGATCGGGCGCCGCGTGTCCCGGTCGACGTAGACGTGCACGAAGTGGCCCTGCGCCGCCGCGACATCGGAGCCCTGGCCGAAGAGCGCGATCTCGTAGCGCACGCTCGATCGTCCCAGGTGCGCCACGCGCAGCCCCGCGGTGACGGTCTCGGGATAGGTGAGCGGCGCGAAGTACTGGCAGCCGGTCTCCACCACCAGCCCGATCACGCTGCTCTTCTCGATGTCGAGCGCACCCCGCTCGATCAGCATCGTGTTGACGACCGTGTCGAAGTAGGAGAAGTAGACGACGTTGTTCACGTGGCCGTACGCGTCGTTGTCCATCCAGCGCGTGGTGATCTCGCGGGAGTACGGATAGTCGGCGCGGCGCCCCGGTTGCGGCCGTGTCACGAGGGTGACGCGGCCTTCGAGGACATGAACGTCACGGTGCGCGCGAAAGCACCCGGGACGATCGACAGCCCGCCGGCAAGGAACGCCTCCACCTCTTCGCGCCGCCGCAGGGTGTCGTTGTAGCCGAGCTGGATCAGCTCGTTGCAGTAGCCGCGCTCGAACAGCAGGTAGCTCGCGAGGTTGGCGCCGCCGCGCCGCATGGCGCCCACGGAGCTCAGCAGGAAGCGAATCGATGCGGGCAGGTTGCCGACGTGCTTCACCGCGATGCCCTCCAGGGGTTCGCTCGGCGTGAGCACCAACACGTCGACGTGGTGCAGCGTGAGGCCCATCTTCTTGAGTGCCTCGGGCGACGAGCAGCTCACGGTGCGGTTGATGCGCTCCAGCCGCTCCAGGTCCACCGCGAGGCTGTCGAGGAAGATCGAGTTCATCACGTGCCCCGCCACCTGCGCGAGCGTGGGATAAAGGTCGCCGCGAGTTCTCTCGGGCACGTCGTTGCGAATGCGCGCGGTGCCGATCACGACGACGCGATCGCTTCCGAGGTGCAGCGCGGGGCTCACCGGCGCGACCTGGCGCATGGAGCCGTCGCCGAAGTACTCGCGGTTCAGGTGATATGGCGGGAAGAGGAAGGGGATCGCGCTGGACGCCATCAAATGGTTCACGCCGATCCGCGTCTTGATGCCGATGCGCTGCGAGCGCTTCCAGCCCTCCAGCGCCTCGACCCCCTGGAAGAAGCTGCAGCTCTGCCCCGAGGTGTAGCCCGAGCAGGTGATCGCCACCGCGTCGAGCGCGCCCTTCTCGATGTTGCCCTGGATGCGCTCGAAGTCGAGCGCTCTCGCGAGCAATCCCTCGAGCGGCCGGTTGTCGAGGAGCGAGATGCGGCGATTCTTGAAGAAAGCGCCGAGCAGGAAGCCGCCCATCCAGCGCATGCTGTTGGCGACGACGCCGGGGAAGTCGGCGCGATAGACGTGGCGCGGCTCGAAGTTGCGCCAGACTTCCAGCAGGTTGTCGACCGCGCGCCCGAAATCGTCGGCGTGCACCGCGAGCGCGCCCGCGTTGACCGCGCCGGCCGAGGTGCCGCAGATGATGGGGAACGGATTCACCCGGGAGTCGGGGAGCATCTCGCGCATCGCCTTGAGCGCGCCGACCTGGTAGGCCGCGCGGGCGCCGCCGCCCGCGAGCACCAGGCCCGTCTTTCCGCCGCCCACCTCCGGATCCATGCGCTATCCCCCGTGCGGCCGTCGCCCACTCACGTGGGACCCGCGGCGGCTCTCCCCTTTTCCTTTCGTACCGGTGTACCCGGAGAGCGCGCGTTTTGCAACATTTCCTCCGCGTGCCGCCGCGTGGCCTCGGTGATCTTCAGGCCGCCCAGCATGCGGGCGATCTCGCCTACGCGTTCGTCGCTGGCGAGCGGCTCCACGGAGGCCGAAGCACCGCGCGGCCCGGAAGACTTCGCCACGCGCAGTTGCTGGCGGCCGTGCACCGCGACCTGCGCGAGGTGCGTGACGCTCAGCACCTGGTGATGGCGCCCGAGGGATTGCAGCAGCTGTCCCACCACCTCGGCCACCGCGCCGCCGATGCCCGCGTCGACCTCGTCGAAGATCAGCGTCGGCACCGACGCCTGCCCCGAGAGCAGCACCTGGATCGCGAGCGAGATGCGCGAGAGCTCGCCGCCCGATGCGACCCGGGCTAGCGGGGCCAGCGCCTGGCCCGCATTGGCAGCCACCTGCAGTTCTACGGATTCGAGGCCCCCCGACGCGGGTTCCTCGAGGGGCTGCAGCGCCACTTCGAGCCTGCCGCCCGACATGGCGAGTCGCTGCATGGTGCGCGTCACCTCGGCGGCGAGCTTGCGGGAAGCTTCGCGGCGCTTGGCCGACAAGCTGCCCGCCACGGTGCGGAAGGCTTTCTCCAGCGCCGCTTCCTGCTCGCGCAGCTTCTCCAGGCTCTCTTCGCCGCCCAGCTCCGCCAGCCGTTGCTTGCGTTCCGCGAGCGCCGACGGCAGCTCCGCGGGATCGACGCGGTACTTGCGCGCGGCGTCGAGCACGTCCTTCAGGCGATTGTCGAGCTGCGAGAGCCGGCCGGGATCCACCTCGAGCTTTTGCAGGTAGCGGCGCAGCTGCTGCGCGGCTTCCCCTGCATGCACTCCGGCGGTCTCGGCATCGCGCCGCGCCTGCTCCAGCTCGGGATCGAGGGCCGCGGCATCCGCGAGGCGTCCGGCGATGGTGGCGAGGCGCGTGCTCACGGCGTCTTCGGATTCGTCGAGCGTCTCGGCGCACTCCGACACCGTCGCGATCAGCTCCTGCGCGTGGGCGAGGCGGCGGTGCTCGGCCTGGTCGTCCTGCCATTGCTGCGGCTCGAATGCGAGGGATTCGAGCTCGCGCAGCTCGTGGGAGAGGAGATCGCGCTCGCGCGCCGAG
>DATLEL010000357.1:0-4015 GCA_035525255.1 Usitatibacter sp. | reverse complement strand
CTGCAGGCGCCCGCTGTCCGCAAGCGCCTTCAGCCGCCGTCCCAGCGCGCCGCGCGCGGGCAGGCCATCGTTCTCGCCGCCGCCGAAGATGCGCGCGAAGTTGTGACCGCGAATGGTCCACACGAGCGACGTGCCCGGCGCTTCCTCGGCGAGCTTGGCAAGCGCCAGCAACGTGCCCGCGGCGGAGTGTCCCGCCCCCGCTACCAGCACGCGCTTGCCGGCATAGCGGGCACGCAGCCGCCCGACCACATCGGGCATGCCATAGACGAAGCGCTCGGCGGTCTCGAGCTCGCCGATCGCGGGCAAGCCATTCGAGCCGAGGGGATTCAGCTTGCTCCAGGTGCCGGACGCGTCGATGACCGCCCATGCCGTGTACTCGCGCATGCCATCGGGAGTCTTGCAGCGCACCACGAAGGGCGCCTCGTCCCGTCCGCGGGACTTGAGCTTGTCGAAGCCCTGCCGCGCGATGCTGTGCACGCGATGCGCGAGCTTGAGCGAGGGCGCGATCGCGGGCAATGCAGCAAATGGCGCGAGGTAGCGGTCGATCATCGCGCCGGCCGTCGGCAGCTCGTCGAGCGGCGGGGCACTCCAGCCGTTGGCATCGAGCATGCGGCGGATAGCGGGATCGATGTTGAAACGCCACGGCGAGAAGAGCTGCACGTGGCGGAAGGATTCGAAGCTCGCAGCGATCGAGCCGCCGGCCTCGAAAACGACCGGTGCGAAGCCGCGCTCCAGCAAATGGGCAGCGGTAGCGAGCCCGATGGGTCCCGCGCCGATCACGGCGACGGGCAGGCGAGAAGCGAGATCGTCTTTCATGCGCAGCTCCTTTGACGGGGCGCCGCGACCGGCATCCCCTGGCAGCATTTCTCGGTAAGGAAACCGACCAGGCCGGACATCGCGGCGTAGTCGGCGGAATAAAAGATGAAGCGGCCGTCCTGCCGCGATCGCACCAGGCCCGCAGCGGAAAGCTCCTTGAGATGGAACGAGAGCGTGGACGCGGGAGCGCGGATCGCCTCCGCGATGCGCCCCGCAGCGAGGCCTTCCGGGCCCGCCTGCACCAGGGCACGGAAGATCCCGAGGCGCGTTTCCTGGGCGAGGGCGGCGAGGATCGTGACGGCTTGTGTCGGTTTCATGTTTCTAGAATAGTGGAAATGATTTCACGATGTCAACCCCGTCAGCGTCCCGCATCGTTGGGTGCGTGAGTTTCGGCAGCCGATCCTCGAGCGCCCCCTCGCCGGGAACGGTATCGAGGTCGGGCGCATCGAATGCTCACAACAAGCAGGGATCGACCCGCTTCATCAATACAACCTGGAGGCAACCATGCGCACGCCCGCAAGCATCGCCGGTCACCCTATCCACCCCATGCTGGTGCCGATCGCCATCGGCTGCTTCATCTTCTCTTTCGCGGCCGACCTGATCTGCCTCGTCAAGGGCGCGGGTCCCAACAACCTCTGGAACGTCCTCGCCTACTACACGATGATCGGCGGCATCCTCGGCGCGCTCGCGGCAGCGGTGCCGGGCTTGATCGACCTGCTATCGCTCCCGGCCCCCATCAAGAAGACCGGCGTCACCCACATGGCGATCAATCTCACGGTGGTCGCGATCTATATCTGCAATGCGTGGATGCGCCACAACAACCCGGGGGATCTCAAGCTGCCGATGATCCTTTCCTTCGTGACGATCGTCCTGCTGGTGATCTCGGGATGGCTCGGCGGGAAGATGGTCTACGAGGCGGGCGTCGGCGTGAACAACGGGACCACGCTCCCGCGCTAGGCGCTGTTGCAGTTCGCTACTGAGGCTCCACACCTGCGTCGTTGACCGCTGCGCGCCAGCGCAAGCGGTCGGCGCGCACATAGGCCGCGAACTCTTCCGGGCGCATTCCGCCCACTTCGCTGCCGCCCTCGATGATGGCGGAGCGGATCTCGGGCGACTGCAGCGCGCGAGAGATCTCCGCATGCAGGCGCTGCACCACCGCGCCCGGCGTCCCCGCCGGTACGAAGACTCCCTGCCACGAAGTCCCATCGATATCCGGTGAGCCGGCTTCCGCGAAAGTGGTAATGTCCGGCGCCACTTCGAGGCGCCGCGGTCCCGCGATGGCGATCGCGCGCAGCTTGCCCGCCTGCACCTGCGCGCCCACCACCAGCCAGTAGTTGAGCGCGAGTTGCAGGCGTCCGGCGAGGAGGTCCTGCAGGTATTGCGCGGTCGCCTTGTAGGGAATGAACTCGAACTGCGTGCCGTGGCGCACCTTGAGCTGCTCCATCACGATGCGGCCGGGACTGCCGAGCCCGATCGAGCCATAGGACAGCTTGCCGGGATGGGCACGCGCGTAGGCGATCAGCTCGGGCAACGTTCGCACCGGCAGCTCGGGATTCACCACCAGTACCAGCGGCCCGCCCGACAGCATCGTCACCGGGATGAAGTCCTCGTCGGGGCGGTAGTTCAGCGTCTTGAAGAGATGCGGGTTGAGCGAGTGGGTGACCAGGTTGCCCATGAAGAGCGTGTAGCCATCGGGGGCCGCGCGCGCCGCCGCCTCGGCCGCGATCACCATGCTGCCGCCCGGGCGATTGTCGATCACGACCGGCTGGCCCAATGCGTCGCCAAGCTTGGCGCCGATCTGGCGCGCGCGGGTGTCGGAGGCGCTTCCCGGGGCGTCGGCGACGATGAGCTTGAGGGGCCGCGACGGATAGGACTGCGGCTGGGAGTGGGCCGCGAAGGCCGCGAGCAGGGAAGCGAGCAACAGGAGAGACGCGCGCATCGGGGCCTCCTGGAACGAACTTCCGGCATGATGTCACGTCTGAGAATTTTCGTGCCTCCACAAAAACAAGCCCCATGGATCGTCCCGGCACCGCCTTTCCCCTCGACGTAAATCCCCGCCTGCCCAGCGAGCTGTCGCGCCTCGAGGAGCTCGCCAACAACCTTTGGTTCAGCTGGGACCGCCCGGCGCGCTCGCTCTTCGCGCGGCTCGACCCGCAGCTTTGGGACGCGGTCGGCCACAGTCCGAAGGCGCTGCTGAAGAGCGTGGACCAGCGCCGGCTGCAGGAAGCCGCGCACGATTCCGTCTTCCTCCACGATTACGACCGCGTGATGGCGACCTACGACGCCTATCACGGCCGCCGCCCGCTCGGCCGCAACACCGGCCACTCGCTGGGGGAGGGCGACCTCATCGCCTACTTCTGCGCCGAGTTCGGCTTCCACGAGAGCCTGCCGATCTACTCCGGCGGCCTGGGGATCCTCGCCGGCGACCATTGCAAGACCGCGAGCGACATGGCGCTGCCGTTCGTGGCGGTGGGGCTGCTCTATCGCCAGGGTTATTTCCAGCAGACCATCGACGCGGAAGGCACGCAGCACGCGCACTACTACGACTCGGATTTCGGCGACCTGCCCATCACCGCGGTGATGAAGGACGGCGTGCCGCTGGAAGTCACGGTGGAGTTCGCCGAGCACGACGTGTACTGCAAGGTCTGGCAGGCGCGCGTCGGCCGTATCGTCCTCTATCTCTTGGACACCGACCACGAGAAGAATCGCCCCGAGCACCGCGCCACCGCGCACCGCCTCTACGGCGGCGACCGCAACACACGCATCCAGCAGGAGATCGTGCTCGGCATGGGCGGCTTCCGCGCGCTGCAGGCGATGGGCATCAAGCCCACCACGTTCCACATGAACGAGGGGCACGCGGCGTTCCTGGTGCTGGAGCGCATGCGCGCGCTGGTGAAGGAAGGGCTCGACTTCGAAACGGCGATCGAGGCGGTCGCGTCCAACACCGTCTTCACCACGCATACCGCGGTGGCCGCCGGCCACGATCACTTCTCCTTCGAGAAGATGGACCGCTACTTCGTGCGCTACCTGCAGGAGCTCGGCATGTCGCGCGAGGCGCTGCACGAGCTGGGGCGCACGCCAAAGACTCAGGACTTCAACATGACTGCGTTGGCGGCGCGTGGCTCGCGCTTCATGAACGGCGTGTCGCGCATCCACGGCGACGTCTCCGCGCTGATCCTCGGCGAGCTGTGGCCCGAGG
>DATLEL010000318.1:0-4380 GCA_035525255.1 Usitatibacter sp. | reverse complement strand
CCGGATCTGAAGTCGAAAAAACCGGGCAAGGCCAAGGCCGAATTCTCGTGGCAGGACCCGCTGCTCCTCGACCAGCAGCTCACCGAGGACGAGCGCATGGTGCGCGACAGCGCGCGCGCGTATTGCCAGGAAAAGCTCATGCCGCGCGTCGTCGAGGCCCACCGGCACGAGCGCTTCGACCGCGAGATCTTCAACGAGATGGGCGCGCTCGGCTTCCTCGGATCCACCATCGAGGGCTATGGCTGCGCCGGCGTGAACTACGCCAGCTATGGATTGATCGCGCGCGAGGTGGAGCGCGTCGATTCGGGCTATCGCTCGGGAATGAGCGTGCAGTCCTCGCTCGTGATGCATCCGATCCACGCGTACGGCAACGAGGAGCAGCGCAAGCGCTGGCTGCCCAGGCTCGCTACCGGAGAGCTTCTCGGCTGCTTCGGCCTCACCGAGCCGGACTTCGGCTCCGACGCCGGCGGAATGGTGACGCGCGCGAAGAAGGTCGACGGCGGCTGGCTGGTGAACGGCGCCAAGATGTGGATCAGCAATTCGCCCAACGCCGATGTGTTCGTGGTGTGGGCGAAGGACGATGCCGGCGAGATCCGCGGCTACGTGCTGGAGAAGGGCATGAAGGGGTTGAGCGCGCCCAGGATCGAGGGCAAGTTCAGCCTGCGCACTTCCATCACCGGCGAGATCGTGATGGCCGACGTCTTCGTGCCCGACGCGAACCTGCTGCCGAACGTCAAGGGATTGAAGGGGCCGTTCGGCTGCCTCAATCGTGCGCGCTACGGCATCGCCTGGGGCGCCATGGGCGCCGCGGAGTTCTGCTGGCACGCCGCGCGCCAATACACGCTGGACCGCAAGGCATTCGGCAAGCCGCTGGCGGTGAACCAGCTGATCCAGCTGAAGCTCGCGGACATGCAGACCGAGATCGCGCTCGGGCTGCAGGCGGCACTGCGGGTCGGCCGCCTCATGGACGAGGGCCGTGCCACGCCCGAGATGGTCTCGCTGATCAAGCGCAACAACTGCGGCAAGGCCCTCGATATCGCCCGCAAGTCCCGCGACATGCACGGCGGCAACGGCGTGGCGGACGAATTCCACGTGATCCGCCACATGATGAACCTCGAGGCGGTGAACACCTACGAGGGCACGCACGACATCCACGCCCTCATCCTCGGCCGCGCGCAGACCGGCATCGCGGCGTTCTAGCAACAGCGCAATCGTGCTGTCGTCTCCTCCGCTTGGCGGAGGCTCCTGCGACTTTCGCGCGCCGCGGCGTCGCGTTCGTATGGAGCGCCGTAGGCCGGCGCCGTGACTTGTCCAACGCGACGAACTTCGATGCACGGGCGTGTCGTACTTTACCCGCCGCAACATCGCGGCCTGACTTCGAACCAGGAGAGCAACATGACGAGCAGCATCTCGAAAATCGCCGGCGCTTGCGCCGCCACCGCCACGCTGATGATCGCCGCGCCCGCTTTCGCGCAGACCGGCGGCGGCACCACCGCGGATACCAACCGCACCACGACCACGCAGGAACGCAGCGACAACAACCGTGACTGGGGCTGGATCGGCCTGCTGGGCCTGGTGGGCCTCATGGGCCTGCGCAAGCGCGACGATCGCACCGACCACACCCGCACCGTCTCCGGACGTCCGGCGTAAATCGCTTCGCACGCACTGGAAAAGGCCGGCTCGCCGGCCTTTTCCTTTAGCGGCGGCCGCTGGGGACGGCCCAGCCGATCTCGTGCGTCTTGCTGGGGGCGCGTGTCTTGGCTTCCCAGCGGAAGTCGCCCTCGCCGGCATAGGTGCGGGCCCAGTGGCAATCGCAGGAGCGGCAGGAAAAGCCCAGCCTGGCACCGCTCATGGTGTCGACGAAGAGGCTTTCATGGCCACCGATTCCTGAAGGGCCACGGAGGCAGTCGGTGCAGGGTGCGGACATGGCGGGCGGTTTCGCGCGGGGCAGTAAACAGTGCCCAAGCTACGCGCCGCGACGTGCTCGTTCTGTACGCTGGCACACATACCTCGTCGACACTCATGCGAGCGGTGCGGTAGCGGGGGCCGGCCCTTTCACCAGGGATTCCACGCCGCGGGCGAGCTTCTCCACGTTCGAAGAGGCCACGACGCGCCGGCGGTTCATGTATTCCTCGTGGTTGCGCTCCACGTCGCCGAGGTCGTAGACGTAATTCACCATCAGCCCGAAGGACTGGGCGAGACCCTTGGCCGAGGTGTCCGCCGCCCAGTTGATGCGCTCGAGCCGCGCGCCATTGCCCAGGTGGAAGCGCGCCACGGGATCGAGCGCATGGCCCTGCTCCCATTCCTGCGACAGGTACCAGGCCGCCAGGCCCTCGATCGACTCGCGCAGGGTCGGCTGCGGCAATGCGGTGGAGTCGCTCGCGGCGACGAGCAGGTCGGCGCGCAGCGCCTCGGGGCTGTTTTCGGTGCGCGGGCCGCTTTGGAGCCGGCGCTTCGCCCAGCCGCGCAGGCCGGGAATCGGCGAGAGGGTGGCGAACACCTTCAAGTTGGGCAGCTCCGCGTGGAGGTCCGCGGCGACCTGCTTGATGAGGAAGTTGCCGAAGGAGATGCCGCGCAATCCCGCCTGGCAACTGGTGATGGAATAGAAGACCGCACAGCGCGCGCGCCGCGGGTCTCCCACCACGCCATCCATCGCGAGGATCGGCGCCACGGCATTGGGCAGCTCGTTCACGAACGCCACTTCGACGAAGATCAACGGGTCGTCGGGAAGCGCCGGATGGAAGAACGCGAAGCAGCGGCGATCCTTCTCCAGCCGGCGCTTCAAGTCCGGGAAGCCGCGGATTTCGTGCACCGCCTCGTAGGCGATGAGCTTCTCGAGGATCGACGCGGGCGTGCCCCAGTCGATGCGGCGCAGCTCGAGGAAGCCGCGGTTGAACCACGAGCCCAGCAGGTGCGTGAGGTCCGAGTCCACCGCGGCGAGCTCCGGCGCCTGCTTCATCGCATCCATCAACGCCCGGCGCAGCTCGAGCAGCACCGCGGTGCCGCCGGGCGCCATGTTCATGCGGCGGAAGACCTCCTGCCGCGGCGGCTCGGCGACGTGTTGCAGCGCCGCGAGGTGCGCCGCCGATGGATCCGCGTGATAGGCGTGCGCGGCTGCGAGCACGGCGTCGCGATCGGGCGAGAAATCGCGAGCAAGCGCGTGGAAGAAATGCAGCCGGCCGGGTTCGTCGAGTCCCCGGTAGAGCGCGAGCGCGCGGCGCGAGAGCGCCGCACCCGAAGCCTCGCCGCGCTCGGAGATGAGCGTGCGCAGCAGCACCGCGAGGCGGTCGGCGCGCCGCTGCGACGGCGTGCGCGTGATGCCCGATGCCTTGATGGAGCCGACGATGCGGTCCAGCAGGTTGCGCGCGGTGCTCACCGCACGTCCTTGCTATAGCGATCCCGCAGCACGTTCTTCTGCACCTTCCCCATGGCGTTCCTCGGCAGCTCCTCGACCACGTAGACGCGCTTCGGAACCTTGAAGTTCGCGAGGCGCGCCTTGAGCGCCGCGATGAGGTCGGCCTCGCGCGGCACGACGCCGCCACGCGGCACCACCACGGCGGTCACCGCTTCGCCGAAATCCGGGTGCGGCACGCCGACGACGGCGGACTCCTGCACGCCGGGGAGCTCGTCCAGCGCGAGCTCGATCTCCTTGGGATACACGTTGTAGCCGCCGCTGATGATGAGGTCCTTGGAGCGGCCGACGATATTCAGGTACCCGTCCGCCGAGAGGCTGCCCATGTCGCCGGTGCGGAAATAGCCATCGGCGGTGAACTCCTCCTGGTTCTTCTCCGGCATGCGCCAATAGCCCGGGAAGACGTTGTCGCCTTTCACCTGGATATGGCCGATGGCTCCGGGAGCGCAATCGTGCTCGTCGTCGTCGCGGATGCGCACGCGCGTGCCGGGCAGCGCCGGCCCCACCGAGCCCGGGCGGCGCTCGCCTTCCAGCGGGTTCGAGGTGAGCATGCCGGTCTCGGTCATGCCGTAACGCTCGAGGATGCGTTTGCCGGTGCGCGCCTCGAATTCCGTGTGGGTCTCCGCCAGCAGCGGCGCCGAGCCCGAGACGAAGAGCCGCATGCGCGCCACCGCGGCACGGTCGAGGCCGGGCTCGGCGAGGAGGCGCGTGTAGAACGTCGGCACCCCCATGAAGACCGTCGACGAGGCGAACTCGGCGAGCGCCCGGCGCGCATCGAACTTCGCGTGGAAGCGCATGGCGGTGCCGTTCATCAGCACGCAGTGGCTCGCGACGAACAGGCCGTGCACGTGGAAGAGCGGCAGCATGTGGACCAGCACGTCGCCGGGACGGAATCCCCACGCACGATGCAGCACTTGCGCATTGGAGCCCAGGTTGCGGTGCGTGATCATCGCGCCCTTGGAGCGGCC
>DATLEL010000327.1:0-2459 GCA_035525255.1 Usitatibacter sp. | reverse complement strand
GCGCGCCGCTTCGAGGAGCTCACCCGCGGCGACCATGCGCTCAAGGTCTCGGCGGCGTACGACGGCCTGGAGATAGACGCCTGAACACGCTGGGCGGCCTCAGGGTCCTCGCCCTGGCGCTGCTCGCCGTGCTGTCGCTCTTCATCGCGCTCTCGCCGATGGCGCAGCCGCTGCGCCACGCGGTGTTCGATTCCTACCAGCGCGTCTTCCCGCTCGAGCGCACCGCGCCCCACGTGGCGGTGGTGCTGATCGACGAGAACGCCATCGCGCGCTATGGCCAATGGCCCTGGCCGCGGACGCGCGTGGCCGAGCTGATCGAGGCGATCTCGCGCCAGCAGCCGCTGGCGATCGCGCTCGACCTCATCTTCCCCGAAGCCGACCGCTTCTCGCCCGCCATCCTCGCGCGCGAGATTCCGCAGCTCACGGCGCCCGTCGCGCGCGCGCTCGCCGCACTGCCGTCGAACGACCAGCGCCTGGCCGACGCCATCCGCGGCAAGTACGTAGTGCTCGGCATCTCCGCGGAACGGCAAGCCGATCCGCGCTTTCCCGCGGCGCCGGCCGCCTATCCGGTCCGCCAGGTCGGGGCGGCGCTCGATGCGATGGAGAAATTTCCCGGCCACATCGGCAACATCGCGGTGGTCGATGCGGCGGCGGCGAGCCGCGGCACCATGAACGCGGGTCCCCAGGACCAGGTGATCCGGATGGTGCCGCTGGTGCAGAACGTGCAGGGCGCGATCGTGCCCTCGCTCGGCGTCGAGGCGCTGCGCGCCGCGGCCGAGAAAGGCATCACCCTCAGCAAGCTCGGCAACGGGCTGATGCGCCTTCAGTTCGAGTCCATCGACGTGCGCCTTCAGGATGACGGCAACACGTGGCTGCGCTTCCATCGCTACGATCCCGGCTCGACGATTCCCGCCGCGAACGTGATGACCGGCGAAGCCAACCCCGAGAGCTTCAAGGACAAGATCGTCCTGGTCGGCATCAGCGGGCTGGGCGTGCTCGACTACAAGACCACGGCGCTGGGGGAATTCATCCCCGGGGTCAATGTGCACGCGCAGGTCGCGGAGAACCTGCTGAACGGCGTGTCCCTCGTGCGGCCCGAGGCGGCGGTGTGGGTGGAGGCGCTGGCGCTCTTCGCCTGCGGCCTGGCACTCATCTGGTTCGTGCCGCGCATGTCCGCGCTGCAGGGAATCAACCTGGCCCTCGCGCTGGTGGCGGTCCTCGCCGCGATCGGCGTGATCTCGTTCCTGCATTTCAACCTGCTGTTCGACCCGGCATGGCCCGCCCTCGGCACCGCGGCGGTGTTCGGCAGCGTCGTGGTGGGCACGCTCTCGGAAGCCGATCGCCAGCGCCGCCAGCTGCGCGAGCAGGCCGCACACATGGCGGGCGAGGTGGACGCGGCGCGCCGCATCCAGATGGGCCTCCTGCCCGATCCGCGCGAGACGCTCTCCGGCGACCGGCGCTTCGACCTCGCGGCATTGCTCGAGCCCGCGCGCACCGTGGGCGGCGATTTCTACGATTGCTTCATGGTGGACGCGCGCCGCTTGTTCATCGTGGTGGCCGACGTTTCCGGCAAGGGACTGGCCGCGGCGCTCTTCATGGCCTCGGTCAAGTCGCACCTCAAGAGCGCGGTGCTGCGCGGCGGCAGCGTGGGAGAAGTGCTCATGCGCGCCCAGGAGGAAATCGGGCGCGAGAACCCGGAGCAGCTCTTCGTTACCGCGTTCGCGGCACTGCTCGATGTCCAGACCGGATTGTTCGAGTACGCCAATGCCGGGCACGAGCCGCCGTTCGCACGTCTGCCTCACGGCGCCCCGGAACGCGTCGGAGTGTCCGGCGGACCGCCGCTGTGCGTGGTGGAGGAATTCGCCTATCCGACCGAGCGGCGGCAGATGGCGCCCGGCGAATGGATGGTGCTGGTGACCGACGGCGCCACCGAAGCCATGAATCCCGCGCGCGAGTTCTACGGCGTCGAGCGCCTGCGGGCGTCACTGTCCTGGGCGCCGCAGGGCGTGCGTCCGCGCGAGCTGATCGACAAGCTGCGTTCCGAGCTGGCGAAATTCGCGAACGGCGCCGAAGCCGCCGACGACGTGACGCTGATGGCGCTGCGATGGGACGGGCCGGGGCCCGCCGGCATCAAGATCCTCGACGCCTAGCGGACGCTGATTTCGACCCGCCGGTTGCGAGGCTCGGGGACGTTGTCATCGGTCGGCACCAGCAGCTCGCGCTTGCCGCGGCCGGCGGCCTCGATGCGCGCAACGGGGATGCCGAGCCCCAGCATGATCTCGCGCAGGCGCTCGGCGCGCGCGAGCGAGAGGCGGTCGTTGTATTCATCGGTGCCGACGGTGTCGGTATGGCCGATCACCGCCACCTCGGGAAGCGGGCGCCCCTTGAGCTCGCCGATCATCTTGTCGAGATCGGCGCGTGAATTGTCCGTGAGCTCGTCACTGCCTTCGAGGAAGTAG
>DATLEL010000323.1:0-3170 GCA_035525255.1 Usitatibacter sp. | reverse complement strand
GAGGAGGGCTACCTGTGGTTCCTCGGCCGGCGCGACGACATCATCAAGAGCTTCGGCTATCGCGTCTCGCCCTACGAGGTGGAGCGCGTGATGAAGAACCACGCGGCGGTCGCCGATTGCGCCTGCATCGCGGAGGACGCCGGCGCCGACAAGCGCCTGGTGGTGGCCTACGTGATACCGCACGAAGGCGCCGCGATCGATGCCGACGAGCTGGTGGCCTATGGCCGCGAGCACCTCGCGGCGTACAAGGCGCCGAAAGCGGTCTACATCGCGAGGGAATTTCCGCGCACGCGCAATGGTAAAATCCTGCGTCGGGATATCACCCCACGGATCGCGATCGCGCGCTCCGGCCCCTGATCACCTCTCGCAGAGAACCCATGGATGAGCGCAGCAAGATGCGGCCCTTGAAGCCGCTTCCGAACCTGATTTTCATGAGCCGCTGGCTGCAGCTGCCGCTCTACCTCGGCCTCATCGTCGCGCAGGCGATCTACGTCTGGCTCTTCTGGCAGGAGCTCTATTACCTGGTGATGGCGGCCTTCGGCAACGCCGACGCGCTGCGCCACGTCCTCGACGCGGTGACCGTCGAGGCGCGCGAGGCGATCCGGCCCACCAAGCTGAACGAGACGGTGATCATGCTGGTGGTGCTGGGGCTCATTGACGTGGTGATGATCTCCAACCTGCTGATCATGGTGATCGTCGGCGGCTACGAGACCTTCGTGTCGCGCATGAACCTGCAGGGCCATCCGGACCAGCCCGAGTGGCTTTCCACCGTGAATGCCTCGGTGCTGAAGGTGAAGCTCGCCACGGCGATCATCGGCATCTCCTCGATCCACCTGCTCAAGACCTTCATCAACGCCGACCTCTACAGCCCGAAGGCGCTGATCGCGCAGACCGCGATCCACATCACCTTCCTGCTGTCGGCGATGGCGATCGCGGCATCGGACCGCATCATGCCGCACGGCGCGGCGCGCATCGACGAGCACTGACGCCGTGACGACCATCCGCGAGGAAGACTTCATCCAGTCGGTCGCCGACGCCTTCCAGTTCATCAGCTTCTACCACCCGGCCGACTACATCCGCGACCTCTGGGCGGCTTACCAGCGCGAGGAATCGCCCGCGGCGAAGGATGCCATGGCGCAGATCCTGGTGAACTCGCGCATGGCCGCCGAAGGCCACCGCCCCATCTGCCAGGACACCGGCATCGCCATCGCCTTCATCAAGGTCGGCATGGACGTGCGCTGGGACACGAAGATGTCGCTCGAGCAGCTGGTGAACCAGGGCGTGCGCCGCGCGTATACCGATCGCGACAATCCCCTGCGCGCTTCGATGCTCGCCGATCCCGACGGCAAGCGCGTGAGCACCGGCGACAACACGCCGGCGGTCACGCACGTCGAGCTCGTGCCCGGCGACAAGGTCGAGGTGATCGTGGCGGCGAAGGGCGGCGGCTCGGAGAACAAATCCAAGTTCGCGATGCTGCTGCCTTCGGATTCCATCGTCGACTGGGTCCTCAACATCGTGCCGACCATGGGCGCGGACTGGTGCCCTCCGGGGCTGCTCTCCGTCGGCATCGGCGGCTCGCCCGAGAAGGCGATGCTGATGGCCAAGTGGGCGATGATGGAGCCGCTGAACATCCACGAGCTCAAGGCACGCGGGCCTTCGAGCCGCGCCGAGGAGCTGCGCCTCGAGCTGTTCGAGAAAGTGAACGCGCTCGGCATCGGCGCGCAGGGCCTGGGCGGCCTGTCGACGGTGCTCGACGTGAAGGTGACCGACTATCCGACGCACGCGGCATCGAAGCCGGTGGCGCTGCTGCCCAACTGCGCCGCTACGCGCCACGCGCATTTCGTGCTCGACGGCAGCGGCCCCGCGCACCTCGAGCCGCCCTCGCTCGACGACTGGCCGTCGATCACGCTCGACTTGAGCACCAGCCGCCGCGTGGATCTCGACACCCTCACCAAGGCGGAGATCGCGAGCTGGAAATCCGGCGAGCGGCTGCTGCTATCGGGGAAGCTGCTGACCGGACGGGACGCCGCGCACAAGCGCCTGGTGGACATGATGGCTCGCGGCGAGAAGCTCCCGGTGGACCTCACCAATCGCTTCATCTACTACACCGGCCCGGTGGACGCGGTGCGCGAGGAGATCGTCGGTCCCGCGGGGCCCACCACCAGCTCGCGCATGGACAAATTCGTTGAACCGGTGCTCGCGCAGACCGGTCTCATCGGCATGGTCGGCAAGAGCGAGCGGGGCCCGGTGGCGATCGAGTCCATCAAGAAGCACGGCGCGGTGTACTGCATCGCCGTCGGCGGGGCCGCCTACCTGGTCTCCAAGGCGATCCGCGGCTCGCGCATGGTGGCGTTCGAGGACCTCGGCATGGAAGCCATTCGGGAGTTCGACGTGCGCGACATGCCCGTCACCGTCGCGGTGGACTCCACCGGCAATGCCGTGCACAAGAGCGGCCCGGCGCAGTGGCGCGCAAGGATCGGCAAGATCCCGGTCGCCGTCATTTAGCGATGACCCGGGCCACGCCCCTCGTTGAATAGCCGTCGCCTCGCCACCACGGCGAGCGGATCGTCGGACGCGCTGTGGCTCGCGCGTGAAGGCACGCGCCAGCGTCCGCTGCTGGTGCTCGCCGCTTCCGCCCAGGACGCCGAGCGCCTGCGGGAGGAGATCGCGTGGCTCGATCCCAAGCTGCGCGTGCATCGACTCCCCGACTGGGAGATCCTGCCCTACGACCAGTTCTCGCCGCACCCGGACCTGGTATCCGAGCGCCTCTCGACGCTGTGGCAGTTCGCCAACGGCACGTTCGACGTGGGCATCGTTCCGGTCACCACCGCGCTGCAGCGCCTGCCGCCGCGCTCGTACCTCGCGGGCCGCACGTTCCAGCTGAAAGCGCGCGACACGCTCGACCTGGAAGCGCTGCGGGCGCAATTGGTCCTCGGCGGCTACGCCCACGTGCAGCAGGTGATGAGCCCCGGCGAGTTCTGCATCCGCGGCGGCCTGGTGGACCTCTATCCCACCGGCAGCGCGGTACCGTACCGCATGGACCTCCTGGGTGACGAGATCGAGTCCATCCGCACGTTCGACGTCGACACCCAGCGCTCGATCTATCCGGTATCGGAAGTGCGCATGCTGCCCGCGCGTGAGTTTCCCCTCGACGAAGAAGGCCGCGCGCA
>DATLEL010000317.1:0-12408 GCA_035525255.1 Usitatibacter sp. | reverse complement strand
AGGCCGGGGTCGGCGCGGTGATTGGCCGCGTTCCAGCGCATCACCATGTACATGCTGATCGCCACGAACAGCCCGAACATCGCGATGATGAAGTGGATGTGCAGGTCCAGGCGCAGCATGAAGGAATAGAGCGCCAGCATCACCAGGATGCTCACGTTCTCGTTGAAGTTCTGCACCGCGATCGAATGGCCGGCCGACATCAGCACGTGGCCCCGGTGCTGCAGCAGCGCGTTCATCGGCACCACGAAGAAGCCGGCCAGCGCTCCCACGGCAACCAGCAGCACGTACACCAGCGGCATCCAGTGCACGAAGGTCATCGTCAGCACGATGAGCCCCATGCCGATGCCGCACGGCAGTACGCGCACCGCGCGCTTGAGCGGCACGTAGCGCGCCGCGAGCACCGCGCCCAGTGCCACGCCCAGCGCCGAGACGCCCTGCAGCACGGCCCCCTGGTTGAGCGCGAGGTTGAGGCTCTTCTCCGCCCACTTGAGCACGATGAACTGCAGCGTCGCCCCCGCGCCCCAGAAGAGCGTCGTCACCGCGAGCGAGATCTGGCCCAGCTTGTCGCGCCACAGCAAGGTGAAGCAGCGCGAGAAGTCCAGCAGCAGGCGCCCCGGATTGCGGTCCTGGTGCGCATAGCGCGCGCCCGTGTCCGGAATGGCGAGGTTGAAGAACGCGGCGATCACGTAGATGAATGCGATCACGGCTACGGCCGCCTCGGGGGCCGTGTTGATGCTGGTCTGGATGCCCGGCATGTCGAACTCGAGCAGGAACTGCGAGATGCGCGGGCCGATGAGCATGCCGCCGAGGAGCGTGCCCAGCACGATGGAGGCGACCGTGAGCCCCTCGATCCAGCCGTTGGCGATCACCAGCTGCTCCGGCGGCAGCAGCTCGGTGAGGATGCCGTACTTCGCGGGCGAGTAGGCCGCGGCGCCGAGGCCCACCACCGCGTATGCGAGCAGCACCAGCCAGTAGCCCGCCATGTTGCCGATGCGCAGGAACTCGTTGAACAGGATCAGCATGCAGCCCACCACCTTGATGCTGTTGGTGACGAACATGACGCGGCCCTTGGGCATCGAATCGGCGAAGGCGCCGACCACGAAGGCGAGCAGCACGTAGGAGATGGTGAAGAAGAACTTCAGCAGCGGCGTGAGCCACGCCGGACCATCGAGCTGCAGGAGCATCGCGATCGCGGCAATCAGCAGCGCGTTGTCGGCGAGCGACGAGAAGAATTGCGCCGCCATGATGGTGTAGAAACCTTTCTTCATGGCGTGGGATTTATACCACGCGGGGGCGGCTCAGCGATGCTTGGCCCACCATTCCCGGAACGCCGCCGGCGGCATCGGCAGCCCGAGCAGGTTCCCCTGGACCAGGTCGCAGCCGAGCCGTTGCAGCTCGTCACGCACCTCGGAGCGCTCGACCCCCTCGGCCACCACGCGCAGCCCGAAGTTGTGCGCGATGTCGATCGCCGAGCGCACCAGGGCCGCGTCGCCGCGCTCGTCCAGCAGCGCCGCGACGAACGGGCGGTCGATCTTGATCTCGTCGATGGGAAGCCGGCGCAGCTGCGCGAGGGACGAGTAGCCGGAGCCGAAGTCGTCGATGGAGATCTGCACCCCGAGCGCTTCCAGCCGGGTGAGGATCGCCTGTTGGCGCTCGGCCTCGACGATGGCGATCATCGAGGCCTCGGGAATCTCGATCACCACCTGCTCGGGGTTGATGCCCCAGGTCTTGATGCACTGGTCGACGATCGCGGGCAGCTCGCGGTCGGTGAGCGTGGAGGCCGACAGGTTGATGCCGATGCGCGGCGAGATTTCGGCGGCGCGCCATTGCGCCAGCTGGCGCAGGGCCGCGTTGAAGATCCAGAAGGTGAGGGCGCCGATGAGGCCGGTGCGCTCGGCGATGCCGACCACCGTGACCGGCGGCACGTCGCCCGCCTTGAGGTGGCGCCAGCGCAGCAGCGCCTCGACTCCGGCGGGCTGTCCCGAGGCCATGTGCACCAGCGGCTGGTAGGCGAGCTCGAGCTCGTTGGCGCGGATGGCGCGTTCGAGGTCGAGGTCGAGCCCGCGGTAGATCTGGCTCTCCACCGAGTCCTCGCCCTGGAAGACGTGGTAGCCCTCCTCGCGCGTGGCCGCGATCTGCCGGGACACGTCGGCGGCCATCAGCAGCTCCGCGGGATCGTAGCCGTGCTCCGGCAGGGTCGCGATGCCGACGCACGGACGAAGCACCGCGCTGCCGCCGTCGTCGGCGATGGGACGATCGAGCGCGCGCAGCAGCTTGACCGCGGCGAGCACCGCCTGGCTCGGATGGTTGAGGCGCGGCAGGACCACGCACGCCTGCTCGTCGCCCAGTGCGGCGAGGCGATCTTCGGGGCGCAGGGCCTTGCGCAGCCGGTCGAGCACCAGCTCCATGGTCGCCGCCGGGGAAGGCCCGCGCAGCAGCGCCTGCAAGCGGTCCACGCGGCGCAGCTCGATCACCAGCACCGCGAGGTGGCCGTTGGTGGCGCGCGCGATGGCGGTCTCGCGGTCGAGCAGCTTCAACAGCTCCTCGCGCGTCCCGGGTTGCGGGGGTTCGGCGGGGGCCTGGGAGCGGGGCGCGTTCAACGACGTCAGGCGAGATAGAAATCGCGCAGGTCGAGGCCGTAGGCGCCGGGGGCGAGGCCGCGCTTGATGAACACCGGGGCTTCGCCACTCGTCTGCGGGTCGTAGAGCAGGTCCACCATCGCCGGGAAAGGCGCCGGCTGCTTGTCGGGGCCGGTCACCACCAGCACGCGCGGCTTCAGGCGCCGCACCTTGCTGTGCTCGACGACCACCGCCACTTCGCCGCTCGACAGCTCGATCAGGGAGCCGACCGGGAAGACACCCACCGAGGAGACGAACTGCTGCACCAGCGGCTCGTGGAAGAAATCGCCGCCCCAGCCCGTGATGCTGCGCAGCGCCTCGTACGAGGACACCGCGGCCGCGTAGGGGCGATGGTTGGTGAGCGCGGCGAAGCAGTCGACGATCCCCGCCATGCGGCCATAGATGGAGATCTCGTCGCCGACCAGCCCGCGCGGATAGCCGCTACCGTTCATGCGCTCGTGGTGCTGCTCGATCCCGCCCATCACCTCGGGGTTGAACTCGCTGCCGGCGAGGATCTCCAGGCCGTGGGCCACGTGCGCCTTGGCCGCGTCGAACTCCTCGTCGGAGAGGCGTCCCTGCTTCTCGAGCAGCTCGCGCGGCAGCTTGATCTTGCCGATGTCCAGCAGCAGCCCGACCATCGCGAGGTGCGAGAGCTGCGCCTTGGGGAAGCCGAGATGGCGGCCGAAGGAGGTGAGGTACACCGACACCTGCAGGCCATGGCCATAGCTGGTGATGTCCTGCTCGCGCATCTTCGCCACCCACATCAACGCCTGCGGGTTGCGCACGATGCTGTCGACCATGTCCTCGACGATCTCCTCCACGCGCTCCACCTCGAAGGACTGGCCGAGGCGGATGTCCGCCACCAGCTTCTCCAGCAGGTTGCTCGCGTTCGTGACCAGCTCGCGCGCGACCGGCGCTTCTTCCTCGACGCTCACCACGGTCGGGTAGGTCTGCGGCTCGATGCCCGGCGGCAGCAGTGAAGCGCGCGCCTCGAATTCCTGCGGCGTTTCCACCGCCTGCTCCATCGGCCGCGGGGCGGGCGCCGCCTGCGCGCGTCCCTTCACCTCCTGCGCCTTGCGGCCCCAGAGGCCGCGGAAGCCTGCCGCCACGCGGCCCAGCATGCCGTCGCCGTTGGCGCCGGCGGGTCCGCCGCGGGATATCTCCTCGATCTTGATCGGGCTCGAGCCGGCCCGGCGCGCGGGTGCCGCGACCGGCTGGGGCTTCGCCGCGATTGGGACGGCGCCGCGTTTAACGTCCGCAGCGTTGCTCGGCGCGAGGGGCGCCTCGTATTCCTTGCCGAGGGATCGCGCGCGATCCACGATGACGTATTCGCAGTGCGCGCGCAGGGCGGCGATCTGCTCCTCGTCCTCGATGAGGAATCCCTGCAACAGGAAGGGCGTGTCCACCCACGGCCGGTCGAGGTCGGCTACGAACATGCCGACCCGGAGATCCGAAGTGAATACCTTGGTGGCCATTGCCCCCGCATTCTAAACTGCAAACATGCGCAAAATCCTCGACAAGATCCGCGTCCTCGACCTGACCCGGGTGCTGGCCGGCCCCTGGGCCACGCAGAACCTGGCCGACCTCGGCGCCGAGGTGATCAAGGTGGAGCGCCCGGGGCACGGCGACGATACTCGCAAGTGGGGTCCGCCCTTCCTCGCGGGCCGTGACGGCCGCGACACCGCGGACGCCGCGTACTACCTCGCGTGCAATCGCGGCAAGAAGTCGATCACGCTCGACCTGGCGAGCCCGGCGGGCCGGAAGGTCGCGCGCGCGCTCGCGCTGCAGTGCGACGTGCTGGTGGAGAACTTCAAGGTGGGCGACCTCGCGCGCCATGGGCTCGACTATGCGAGCCTCGCCGCGGACCATCCTCGCCTCGTGTACTGCTCCATCACCGGCTTCGGCCAGGACGGCCCTTATCGCGACCGCCCCGGCTACGACTTCATGGTGCAGGGGCTGGGCGGGCTCATGAGCATCACCGGCGAGCGCGATGACCTGCCCGGTGGCGGCCCGCAGAAGGTGGGCGTGGCCGTGTCCGACCTCTTCACCGGCATGTACGCCACCTCCGCGATCCTCGCGGCGCTCTACGAGCGGCATTCGAGCGGGCGCGGGCAGCGCATCGACATGGCGCTCCTCGACGTGCAGGTGGCGATGCTCGCCAACCTGAGCTCGAGCTATTTCGTCTCCGGGGAGGTGCCGGGACGCATGGGCAACGCGCACCTCAACATCGTCCCGTACCACGTGTTCCGCGCGGCGGACGATTTCCTCATCGTCGCGGTCGGCAACGACGGCCAGTTCGCGCGTTTCTGCGAAGTGATCGGCGCGCCTGCGTGGCCCGCCGATCCTCGCTTCGCCACCAACCCGGCGCGCGTGCGGCATCGCGACCTGATGGTGGAGCTGATCACGGCCAGGCTCTCGTCGCGCAGCGCCGCGGAGTGGCTCGCCTTGCTCGAGCCGGCGGGCGTCCCATGCGGTCCCATCAACAACCTGGAGCAGGTGTTCGCCGATCCGCAGGTGCGCCACCGCGGCTTGCAGGTGCGCGCGCCCCATCCCGCCGCCGGCGAGGTCAGCATGGTGGCCAACCCGATGCGCTTTTCCGCGACACCGATCTCGCACGATCGCGCGCCGCCGCTGCTGGGAGAGCATACCGGCGAGGTCCTGGCGTCGGTGCTCGGAATGGGCGCCGCGGACATCGATGCGCTGCGGCAGGAGGGCGTGCTGTGAGCGAATCGTCGCAGGCGCTGCGCGCCGACGTCGCGACCGCGAACCGCATCCTCGAGCGCCTCGGCCTCTCCCATGCCTTCGGCCATGCGAGCGCGCGGGTGCCGGGGACCAACACGTTCCTCCTACCGACGCGCCGCAGCCCGGGCTTGGCCGAGGCCGAGACCCTGCTCACCCTCGACACCGAGGGGCGCATCGTCGCGGGGGATGGCGAGCCGAACAGCGAATTCTGGATCCACGCACGCATCTATGCGGCGCGCGCCGACGTGGGCGGGATCGTGCATGCGCATTCCCCGGCGTGCGTGTGCCTGACGCAGATCGGCGAGCCGCACCGCGTCGTGCACAACCAGGGCGCGATCTTCGCAGGGGGCGTACCGGAGTACTCGCGCGTGGGCCTCATCAGGACGCGCGAGCTCGGGGATCTCCTCGCGATGGCGCTCGGCGCCGGCCCGGCCGCGATGATGCGCGGCCACGGCATCACTACCGCCTACGGGGACATCCGCAGCGCCACGGTCGCGGCGTGCTACCTCGAGGAGAGCGCGGCGTTGCAGCTGCGCATGCTCGCGGCCGCGGGTGGCGACGCCTCGAGGGTGCGCACGTTCGATGCCGCCGAGGCCAAGCCGCTGCACGACCAGATCACCGGCAACGTCGCGCATCGCGCCTGGGAGTATTTCGCCGCGGTGGCGGACGCCACCCCGATCGGCGGCGGCCAGCGCATCTAGGCCAACGGTTACAGCAGTAAAGCGCGCGGGCGCGCTTCTGTGCGCTGTCTCACAGTGCGCACGACACCCCGGGGCCTATTGTGGCGCGGTGCCGGGAAGTCACACCGGCGACCATGAAACCACCATCAGGGAGCGCCCATGAAAAAGATTTTCGCAATGATCACCGCCGTCGCCCTCGGACTCGCCTCGTTCGGCGCGGCCGCGGAGGAGGAGAAGCGCGCCTCGAAGGCCGAAGCGCAGTCGATGGTCAAGAAGGCCATCGAGTTCTACAAGAAGAACGGCAAGGAAAAATCCATGGCCGAGTTCCAGAAGAACCCCGGCCCGTTCGTCGACCGCGACCTCTACGTGACGGTCTACACGCTGAACGGCGATGCGCTCTCGCACATCAACCCGAAGATGGTCGGCAAGAACATGATGGAGCTGCGCGACCCGACGGGCAAATACCACATCCGCGAGCGCATGGAAGCCGCGGCCAAGGGCACCAGCGGCTGGCAGGATTTCCAGTTCTTCAACCCTGCGAACAAGAAGATCGAACCGAAGGAGATGTACTGGGAGAAGTACGACAACCTGGTCTTCGCCTGCGGCGCGTACAAGGCGATCTGACGCGGGTCCAGCAGGTCAAGAAGGGCCGGCTCTTGCCGGCCCTTTTCATTTAGACTGGGCCACGCCCCCGTGAGAGGGGCCCGCTGAGCTACCAGCGAACGGAGGACACGAGTGAAGCCGACGGACATCGGGAACCCGCAGTACTTCCACAAGGTCGTCGATTGCCAGTGGGCGTGCCCCGCGCACACCCCCGTCCCCGAATACATCCGCCTCATCGCCCAGGGCCGCTACGGCGATGCGTACATGGTCAACTGGACCTCGAACGTGTTCCCCGGAATCCTCGGGCGCACGTGCGACCGTCCTTGCGAGCCCGCATGCCGGCGCGGCCGCGTCGAAGAAGGCCAGTCCCACGTGGACGGCAAGGCTGCCGGCGAGAAGCCCGAGCCGGTCGCGATCTGCCGGCTGAAGCGCGTCGCCGCCGACTACAAGGAAGACATCCGCGGCCGCCTGCCCAAGCCCGCCGCGGTGCGCAACGGCAAGCGCATCGCATGTGTCGGCGCGGGTCCCGCCGCGCTCACCGTCGCGCGTGACCTCGCGCCGCTGGGCTACCAGGTGACGCTGTTCGATTCCGACCGCTCCGCCGGCGGCATGATCCGCTCGCAGATCCCCAAGTTTCGCCTGCCCGAGAGCGTGATCGACGAGGAGACGGGCTACATCCTCGGCCTCGGCGTCGAGTTCCGCGGCGGCCATCGCATCGATTCGTTGAAGGCGCTCCTGGGGGAAGGCTACGACGCGGTCTTCATCGGCTCGGGCGCCCCGCGCGGCCGCGACCTCGACATCCCCGGCCGCCGCGAGGCGGCCGCGCACATCCACATCGGTATCGACTGGCTGGCGTCTGTGTCCTTCGGCCACGTGACCCGGATCGGCCGGCGCGTGATCGTGCTCGGCGGCGGCAACACCGCGATGGATTGCTGCCGCTCCTCGCGGCGCCTGGGCGGCGACGACGTGAAAGTCATCGTGCGCTCGGGTTTCGAGGAGATGAAGGCGAGCCCGTGGGAGAAGGAGGACGCGATGCACGAAGGCATCCCGATCCTCAACTACCTCGTGCCCAAGGCGTTCCTGCACGATGGCGGGCGCCTCACCGGGGTGCTGTTCGAGAAGGTGAAGGCGATCCGCGACGAAAAGGGGCGCCGGCAGCTGGTCCCCACCGGCGAGCCCGACCAGGCTTTCGAATGCGACGACGTCCTGGTGGCGGTGGGCCAGGAGAACGCGTTTCCGTGGATCGAGCGTGACATCGGCCTCGCCTTCGACGAGTGGGGCATGCCGGTGGTGAACCCGGTGACGCTGCAATCCACGCGTCACGACGTCTTCTTCGGCGGCGATGCGGCGCTGGGTCCCAAGAACATCATCTGGGCCGTCGCCCACGGGCACGACGCGGCAATCTCCATCGACCGCGCCTGCCATGGCGAGGACGTGGCGTTGCGTCCGCCGCCCATGGTGAACCTGCTGTCCCAGAAGATGGGCATCCACGAGTGGAGCTACGACAACCAGGTGGCGCCGGAGGCGCGCTTCAAGGTCCCGCTGAAGGAGCTCACCATCGCGCTGAGGGACATCCGCGAGGAAGTCGAGCTCGGCTTCGACCCGGAGGTCGCGTGGAAGGAGGCGCAGCGCTGCCTCAACTGCGACGTGCAGACGGTATTCGCGCCCAAGCTCTGCATCGAGTGCGACGCCTGCGTCGACATCTGCCCCATGGACTGCATCACCTTCACGGCCGACGGGGAGGAGGGCGAGCTGCGGGCGCGCCTGAATGCCCCGGCACCCCGGCTGGACCAGCCCCTCTATGTCGCCGGTGGCCTGCGGACCGGGCGGATCATGGCCAAGGACGAGGACGTCTGCCTGCACTGCGGGTTGTGCGCCGAGCGCTGCCCGACCGGGGCGTGGGACATGCAGAAATTCCTGCTCGAGCCGGCCCACGCCGGGCCGGGCTGCCGCCTCCCGGCGACGCCCCGGAAAGTGGCCGCCTGAGATTACCGGTGTAATCCCAAAAAGAAGAAAAAAGCGTTACACGCCAATACAATACGTCGCATTGCTCGCCAAAATTCTAATGGGAGGCGCAAATGCCGACGAAATGCAGGAACTTCATTCTCAAGCCCGTCGCCGCCGCGTTGTGCGGAGCGATGATTTCCATGGGTGCAGCAGCCGCCTCGGGCGACGCCAAGGTGGTGTCCCGGGTGGACCCCGAATTCCCGCGCGAGGCACTGCAGGCCGGCGCCGCGAAGGGGCGCGTCAAGGCGCGCATGACCGTGGCCCGCAATGGCGAGGTGGTGCGGGTCGAGATTCTCGATGCCGAGCCGCGGCGCGTGTTCGATCGCGCGGTGGTGAAGACGCTGGCCCTGTGGCGCTTCGACACCGGCTCCGACGGCCGCGCGGTCGAGATCGACGTGGAATTCCGCCGCTGACGGTTACGGGGCCGTTACGGATGCAAACGGTGCGTCATTGACCCGCAAGGGCGCCGTGAACATAGTGCACGCACACCAGGAGGAGACCGACATGAACCGCTTCACCACTCTCGCCGCAGGACTGCTCGCTTTCGCGATCGGGATCGCCATGCCGGCCGTGGCGCAGGACAAGTCCAAGGGCACCAAGGCCGAGGCGGTCGCGATGGTCGAGAAGGCGGTGGCCCACATCAGGAAGGTGGGGCGCGAGAAGGCGTTCGCGGACTTCAACAACAAGAACGGCCCCTTCACCGACCGCGACCTGTACGTCGTGGTCTACGACATCAAGGGCAAGGTCCTGTCGCACGGCGCCAACGAGAAGCTGATCGGCAAGGACGTGATCGACCTGCGCGACAACGACGGCAAGTACTTCGTGCGCGAGCGGGTGGAGATGATGTCGAAGGCGCCCGATGCCAGGGGCTGGCAGGACTACAAGTTCATGAACCCGGTGACGCGCGCGATCGAGCCGAAGCAGATGTACCTGCAGCGGATGGACGACCTCATCGTGGGGTGCGGCGTGTACAAGTCCTAAGCGATTCACGCGCGGATTCGGTCGCAGATCCCGTCCCGCGCGCAACAGATCCAGGGAGAAGCAGCATGGTATTGCGCAAGACCAAGATCGGCACCCGGCTGGCACTCGGCATCGGCGCCATCCTCGCCATCATGACGGTGGTCACCATCGGTGGCACCGCGCTCAGCCAGAAGAGCCGCCGCGACCTGGCCGAGGTGCACGACGCCTCGGGCGCCAAGGAGGCCCTCGCCGCCGACATGAAGGCGATCGTGCTGGAGCAGTCCGCCGTCATGCGCAACATCGGCCTGCACTCCGACATCAAGGCGATGCAGCAGGACGAGGACCGCTCGCGGCGCCTGGGCAAGATGTACGACGACATGCGCGACCGCATGGCGAAGCTGCCGCTCGCGCAAGCCGAGCGCGACATCCTCGAGACCCTCGGCGCCATCGACAAGCAGATCGAGGCGCCCTTCAACCAGGCGCTCGGCCTGTCCACCTCGTTCCGCACCGAGGAAGCCGCCGCGCTGATCCTGAACGAGCTCGACCCGGTGGTGCAGCGGACGCTCTTCGAGCTGAACCGCCTGATCGACCTCCAGAAGAAGGCCGACCGCGAAGCCACCGCCGCCGCCATGGTGACCGGCGACCGGCTGGCCACCAGCATCTACATCGTCGAAGCGGTCGTGCTGGTGCTGGCGGTGCTGGTCGCCTGGACGATCACGCGCAGCATCGTGCTGCCGCTGCGCGAGGCCGTGGCGGTCGCACGCCGCGTGGCCTCGGGCGACCTCACCTCCGAGATCAAGGACCAGGGCCGCGACGAGCCGGCGGAGCTGCTCGCTGCCTTGCGCGACATGAACACGGGCCTCGCGCAGATCGTGAACCACATCCGCGCGGGCGCCGAATCCATCGCCGTGGGCGCGGGCCAGGTGGCCGCGGGCAACCAGCAGCTCTCCAGCCGCACCGAGGAGCACGCAAGCTCGCTGGAGGAAACCGCCTCGACGCTCGAGGAATTCACCACCACCGTGCGCCAGAACGCCGAGCACGCCAAGCAGGCGAGCGCGCTCGCGAGCACCGCGTCCTCCACCGCCGAGCGCGGCGGGGAAGTGGTGGGCAAGGTGGTGACGACGATGCAGGAAGTCACCACGTCGTCCAAGCGCATCTCGGACATCATCGGCGTGATCGACGGCATCTCGTTCCAGACCAACATCCTCGCGTTGAACGCGGCGGTCGAAGCCGCTCGCGCGGGCGAGCAGGGCCGCGGCTTCGCGGTGGTGGCCTCCGAAGTGCGCAGCCTCGCGCAGCGCTCGGCCGCGTCCGCCAAGGAGATTCGCGGCCTGATCGAGAACTCGGTCGGCCGCGTCGAGGCCGGCGCCCGCCTGGTCGAGCAGGCCGGCAAGACCATGGAGGAGCTGGTGTCCTCGGTGCGCAAGGTCGCATCGATCATGACCGAGATCGCCTCCGCCTCCCACGAGCAGAGCTCCGGCATCGAGCAGATCAACAAGGCCATCACGCAGATGGACACCGTGGTGCAGATGAACGCGTCGCTGGTCGAGGAGGCCACCGCCGCCGCCACCAGCATGGCGAGCCAGGCGACCGGCCTGGGCCATGCCGTCGCGCAGTTCCGGGTGGGCGATGGCACGCTGGATGCGGCCTTCGACGCCCTGGAAGCGCCCGCGCCCGCACCGCGTGTGAGCGCCGCCGGGCGTCACGCCGCGCCGGCAGTGAGCAAGCGCCGCGAGCCCGCGCTCACGGCCTCTCGCGACGAAGAGGACTGGAAGGAATTCTGACCCGCGGCTCGACCAGGCCGCGTCTGCGCACGCACCACCAAAAAGGAAAAAACCATGCCGATGATCGCGATGACGAGAGAGATGGGGTCCCTCGGGAAGGACGTGGCCGCGGGCGTCGCCGCGCGCACCAACCGCAAGGTGGTGTACCACGAGATCATCGAGCCGATCGCCAACAAGATGCGGCTGCGCAAGAGCCACGTGGAGCGCTTCCTCGAGGGCCGCTCCGGCATCTGGGAGCGCCTCACCACCGACCGCACCAGCCTGTCGATCTTCACCGCCGACGAGACGTTCCGCTTCCTGCGCGACGGCAGCACCGGGGTGATCCGCGGCTGGGGCGCGGCACACCTGCTGAAGAACATCCCGCACGTGATCCGCATCCGCGTCTGCGCGCCGCTCGAGACGCGCATCCATCGCATGATGGAGCGCCTCGGCACCGACAACCGCGAGACCGTCGAGAACGAGATCCAGCTCTCCGAGGAGGCCCACACCGCCATCACGCGCCGCCATTTCGGCGTGAACTGGCGCGACCCGGAGAACTACGACCTGGTGCTGTGCACCGAGCGCCTGTCGGTCGACGAATGCGTCGAGGAAGTCGAAGGCATGCTCGGCAAGAAGGCGTTCCAGGAGACGCCGGAGTCGCTGCGCATGGTGGACAACCTCGCGGTCGAGTGGAGCGTGCGCGCCGCACTGCGCCGCGACGCGCGCACCGCGGGCACCAGCATCAGCGTGCAGGCCGAAAACGGCGTGGTGAAACTGCTGGGGGTGGTCGATTCCCAGGAGGAGGCCGACCTTGCCGGCCAGGTCGCCGCCACCGCCGAGGGTGCGCGCGCGGTCGAGAACCAGTTGAGGCCGGCCAGCATGGCGGGCTCCCGTTACCGTCGCGAGGGGTAGGTGTCCGCGCGAATCGTCCTCAGCCTCGATGGCGCCATCCTCAAGGAGGTCGAGCTCACCAAGCCGGTGACCGTCGTCGGCCGCCATCCGGATTGCGACGTCGTCGTCGAGGACGGCGCGGTT
>DATLEL010000311.1:0-11162 GCA_035525255.1 Usitatibacter sp. | reverse complement strand
CCCCTTCGTGCTCAACCACGAGCCCGGCCCCTCGCGGGGCGGCTATGCGCTCGCGGGCCACATCCATCCTGCGGTGCGCCTCTCGGCCAGCGGTGAAAAGCCGCTGCGCCTGCCGTGCTTCTGGTTCGGCGCGCGCTACGGCGTGCTGCCGGCGTTCGGCGCGTTCACCGGCAACGCCGAAGTGTTGCCGCGCCGAGGCGACCAGGTATTCGTCATCGCGGAGCAGGAAGTGCTGCAGGTGGCTTAGACACTTAGCGCTGCGGCGGCAGGATGTCGCCGAAGCGCGGCACGAACACGCCGCTCTTGCGATCCTCGAGGAAATGCGTGAGGGTGCGCCTCACCATCGCGAAGGCCAGCTGGTCCCACGGAATCTCGTCTTCGGTGACCAGCTTCACCTCGAGGCTCTCGATGCCCGGCGACACGTCGGGGTCGATGAGGCGCGCGAGGAACATCATGTACACCTGGCTGATGTGCGGGATCGAGTAGACCGTGTAGAGGTCGTTGATTTCCACGCGCGCATTGGCTTCCTCCAGCGCCTCGCGCGCCGCGCCCTGCGGCGCCGATTCGTGGTTCTCCATGAATCCCGCGGGCAGCGTCCACAGCCCGTAGCGCGGCTCGATCGCGCGCTTGCAGATGAGGATCCGCTCGCCGAACGTCGGCAGGCAGCCCACCACGATCTTGGGGTTTTCGTACTGGATGGTGCCGCAGGCGTCGCAGACGGCGCGGGGCAGCGAATCGCCCTCGGGAATGCGGTAGCGGACGCCAGCGCCGCAGGAATTACAGAACTTGATCAAGGGGTCCACCAATCAGTCTGATATGGTACCATAAGCCACTGATAACGCTGTAAAAAGTCTATGATTCGGCAGATTTTCGCATGCGCCGCCCTCGCGGCCGCTTTCTTCGCCAGCGCGCAAGCCGCGACGCTGCCGCGCATCGTGGCGCTCCCTTCCATGGAGGCGTCGTCGGTGTCGCAAGGCGAGAGCTCGGGCCGCCTCAAGGTGGGCTCGGTGCGCGCGCTCGCCAAGGCGGCGGCGATGCCGCAATGGACTCCGTACGGCGAGGGCTTCATCTCGCGCGCAAGCGCGTCGTCGGCGGGCGCATTGGGGCTGCGCGTGCGCCTCGACCTGGGGGTGGTGCCCGGCACGATGGAGGTTCGCGTGCGCGGTGAGGGCGATCGCGTGGAGTCGATGCTCCTCGACCCGGTGAACGGTCCCGAAGCGTGGACGCCGTGGACCGAAGGCGAGTCCCAGGAAATCGAGATCTACAGCGCGGTTGCTCCCGGCGAGCACGCCGTGAGCGTGGGCGCCGTGGTGCACTTCACCGCATCGCCGCTCGCGAAGGCCGCCGGCAGCTGCACCGTATCCACGTCCTGCTCGACCAACAGCGCGGTGCTGGACGCGGCGATGGCGCAGGCGAAGAAGGCGGTGATGAAGATCACCTTCATCGAGGACGGCGGCAGCTTCCTGTGCTCGGCGACGCTCATCCAGACGGAGCGATCGCCCGCCCCGTACGTGCTCACGGCGAACCACTGCATCGACAACGCGGCCACCGCACAGAGCGTCACCAGCATCTGGTTCTACGAGTCGCTGGGCTGCGGCACGGGCGGGGTCAACCCGGGCTGGGTGCAGCAAGCCAGTGGCATGCAGCTGGTGCTCGGCAACATGAACGTCGACTCGACGCTGCTGCTGATGAACGGCTCGCCGCCACCGGGTGCGGCGTACGTGCCGTGGACGCGCGAGCGCCTCGCGTCGAATGCGCCGATCGTGAGCCTGAGCCATCCGCAGGGGGACACCAGCCGCTTCGCCCTCGGCACGATCAACCAGGAGTACCGCCTCGTCGGCCGGCCGCAGGATGTCTACGGCGTGAAGTTCACGCGCGGCATCATCGAGGGCGGCTCCAGCGGATCGGGCCTCTTCGTCCTCACGCCGTCCAATACGCTGCAACTGGCGGGCATTCTCTCGGGGACCACGGTGCGCCATTCGGGCGGCATGAGCTGCACCAACCTCGAGGAAGAGGCGCTCTACAGCCGCTTCGACATCTTCGAGCCGCAGATCGACCAATACATCCGCACTGCCGCGCAGGCCGCCGACGACGCGCCCAACCGCGTGCAGGACTGGGCGGGAACCGCGGCGGGCTTCGCCGGCGTGGACGGCACGCCGCTCAACCTGCGCACCACCGCGCTCGCGCTCGATAACCGGCGCATCGACTATGCGGGCGACCTCGACGTCTATCGCTTCACGCTCACCGCCCCGGCGGTGGTCACTGCGTGGACCGAGGGCGCGAATCTCGATACCGTCGGCGCGATCCTCGACAGCCGCGGCGTCTCCCTCGAGAACAACGACGACGTGCGCGTCGCCGACAACCATTTCGGCATCACGCGCAGCCTCGAGGCCGGCACGTACTACGTGCAGGTGGCGCACTTCGAGCCTGCCGGCACCGGCAGCTACAACCTGCGCGTCAAGGCCGATCTCCTTGGCACCAACTACACCGACCTGTGGAGCACCGCCACCGAAAGCGGCTGGGGCCTGAACCTGAATCACCAGGGCAACGTGATCTTCGGCTCGCTCTTCACTTATGACGCGGCGGGTATTCCCATGTGGCTGGTGATGTCCGAGGGCACGCGCCAATCGGACGGCTCGTACCAGGGCACGCTCTACCGCGGCACCGGCCCCGCATTCAACACCGTGCCGTGGCACGCGGCGACCCTCGTCGGCGTCGGCACCATGCGTCTCGTCTTCAGCGGCGCCGACGCGGGCACGCTCACCTACACCTTCAACGGGACGAGCGTCACCAAGAGCATCACGCGCTTCACGTACGCCAAGCGGCCGTCGTGCACCTGGTCCGCGTTCGACCGCAGCTTCGCCGACAACTACCAGGACCTGTGGTGGAACCCGGCCGAGCAGGGATGGGGCGTGAACATCGCGCACCAGGACGACATCCTGTTCGCGTCGCTGTACACCTACGATGCGGCCGGCCGCGGCCTGTGGCTGGTGATGTCCAGCGGCCACAAGACCGGCGAGGGCCAGTACTCGGGCACCCTCTATCGCACCACCGGGCCTGCCTTCAACGCGTCTCCGTGGGTCGACGCCGTCAACGTCGCGGTGGGCACCATGAGCTTCGCATTCACCAACGGCAACGCGGGAACGCTCACCTATACCTTCAACGGCGTCACCGTCACCAAGCAGATAGAGCGCTTCGTGTTCGCGCCGATGAAGGTGCAGTGCGAGAGCTGAAGACAGCCGCGAGCGACATCGCCGTCATCGAGTCCCTCGACCACGAGGGGATGGGCGTTTCGCATGTCGACGGCAAGGTGGTGTTCCTCGATGGCGGGGTGACCGGCGAGCGCGTGCGCTTCATGCGCCGCCGCAGCAAGGGCAGCTTCGACGTGGGCTCCGTCACCGAGGTGCTGCGCGAGAGCGCGCAGCGCGTGACGCCGCGCTGCGGCTATTTCGGCACTTGCGGCGGCTGCGCCATGCAGCACGTGGACCCGGCGGCGCAGGTGGCGGCCAAGCAGCGCGTGCTGGAAGACAACCTCGCGCGCCTCGGCAAGGTCCGCCCGGGGCGGATGCTCCCGCCGGTGATCGGCCCCGCGTGGGGCTACCGCAATCGCGCGCGGCTTTCGGTGCATTACGTGGCCAAGAAGGGGGGCGTGCTGGTGGGCTTCCACGAGCGGCGCTCGAGCTTCGTCGCCGACACGCACTCGTGCGAAGTGCTGCCGCCGCACGTGGCCCGCCTCATCCGGCCGCTGCGTGCGATGTTCACTGGCCTCACGCTGCGCGATCGCCTGCCGCAGATCGAGCTTGCCGTGGGCGAGGATGTGACGGTGCTGGTGCTGCGTAACCTGGAGCCCATTGGAGAGGCGGACGCCGCGCGCTTGCGCGCATTCGCCGACGAGCACCGCGTCCAATGGTGGCTGCAGCCCAAGGGGCCCGAGACGGCGCACCCATGGCATCCGATCCAGGCGCCCGCGCTGGATTACGCGCTTCCGGAGTTCGGCGTGCGCCTCGCCTTCGGCCCCACCGAGTTCACGCAGGTGAATGCGGGGGTCAATCGCGTGCTGGTGAAACGCGCGGTCGATATGCTCGATCCGCGTCCCGGCGAGCGCGTGGGCGACCTCTTCTGTGGCCTCGGCAATTTCTCGCTTCCGATCGCGACGCGCGGGGCGAGGGTGGTGGGCATGGAAGGCGCGGCCACGCTGGTAAAGCGCGCCGCCGCCAACGCGCGCGCGAACGGGCTCGACCATCTCGCGAGCTTTGTCGCCCACGATCTCTACACCGACGCCGAGGGGGCCCTGCGCAAGCTGGGCCCGGTGGACAAGCTGCTCATCGATCCACCGCGCGATGGCGCGCTGGAGATCTGCAAGGGGCTACCCGACAGCGGCGCGCCCATGCGGATCGTCTATGTCTCATGCAGCCCTGCCACCCTCGCACGGGACGCGGGGATGCTGGTGAATGTGAAGGGCTACGAGCTGCAGGCGGCCGGAGTGATCAACATGTTCCCGCACACCGGGCACGTGGAGTCGATCGCACTGTTCCAGAGATAAAAAAGGGCGCCAGGAGGCGCCCTTTCACCGAAGCGAAAATCCCTCAGTCGCTGCTGCCGCCGGTGATGCCGAGCAGCGCGAGCAGGTTCGCGAACACGTTGTAGACATCGAGGTAGATCGCGAGCGTGGCCGTGACGTAATTGGTCTCGCCGCCGGTCACGATGCGATTGATGTCGTACAGCATGAATGCCGAGAAGATGCCGATGGCGATCAGCGAGATCGCGATCATCAATCCCGGGATCTGCAGGAAGATATTTGCGAACGCCGCCACCAGCAGCATGATCACCCCGACGAACAGGAACTTGCCGAGGGGCGCCAGGTCGCGCTTGATCGTGGATGCGAGCGTGGCCATGGTGGCGAACACTACCGCCGTGCCGCCGAACGCGAGCGCGATCAGGTTGGCGCCGTTGGAGAAGCCCAGCACCATGCCGATGAGCCGCGACAGCATGAGCCCCATGAAGAACGTGAAGCCGAGCAGCAGCGCCACGCCCCAGCCCGAGTTCTTGGTCTTCTCGATGCCGTAGAAGAAGCCGACCGCGATCGCGAGGAAAGCGACGAAGCCGACAGCCGGGTGGGCCGCGAAGAACGAGAAGCCGGTCTTCACGCCGACGAAGGCGCCGAGCACCGTCGGCACCATCGAGAGCGCGAGCAGCCAGTACGTGTTGCGCAGGACCCGGTTCTGGGCCGGCGCGATCGTCGAGGACGTTTGCTGCGCCATCAACGGATTTTCGGGTTGCATGCGATCTCCTTTGGAGAGTCTGCGGATCGGAATCGACCCATGTCTAGAGTATGGGGTCGAACGCCCCGTTTCAAGTGGACCATCATACCGCGTAAAATCGCTTCCAAATCAAGGCATCGCCGCCATGGCGATTCGCAATGACGGGAGAGTTGGCCGAGCGGTTTAAGGCACCGGTCTTGAAAACCGGCAACGGGGCAACCCGTTCGTGAGTTCGAATCTCACACTCTCCGCCACTCCTCGTCGCCGCAGCGAACTTCCCCCGTGCCACCGCAGTCCCTCATCTTCCAGCGCCCACGGAGATGACCATGTCGAACAAGCAAGGACAACCGAGCAAGACCGGAAACCAGGAGAGCCAGGGCAACCAGGCGCACCAGGAGAAGACCAAGCGCGACGCCCAGCAGGAGCAGGGCGGGGCCGCAGGGAACCAGCAGGGGCAGGGCAGCGACTCGCAAAAGAAGGGCCCGCAGCCCGGAAGCCAGAAGGACAAGGGCGGCAAGCTCGGCTGAGCGCGGGCAAGGCGTCGCCGAGCGACGCCGGTTCAAGGCGTTGTTAATTGTCAAGACTTACATTTAACGAACGCTATGCTAAGTTCAAGGGGCTGCGGTTGGTCGCCGCAGCGGGGGTTCCTTGCACGGATGGCCGGTTCTAGCCCTGCCTGAAGTGGCTGCCGGCGTGTGCTAGACACGCCGGCAGCGGCCTCCTTATCGATGTCGGCTGCCTCCTACACCCTCGCAGGCCGTCTCCCCACAGACGCGTCCCGCCGAGCGGTATCCAATGCACGGACAACAACGGCAAGTCCGCACGCACATGCAGCCGAGAACCAACGCGAAGCTCCGGAAGGTGACGATGATCGGGTGGCATGGCCGCCTCAGCGAAGCCTCCACGCAGGATGCGGTGGTTGGCGTCGTGCAGGATTTCGTCTCCATCCTCGCCGATAGCGAGCTCGACGAGCTGCCCACGGGTTGCCGCCCCGGGCCCATGACCAATGCGCAACAGGTCACGGTGTTCGCGCTGATGCTGGCCCACCGCCACGACGGCGATCCCAAGACCGCACCCGCGTTGCATCGCGTCGCCACGTTCTTCACCAAGGCCGCGCTGCGCATCTACCAGATCGGCGAACGCTCCCACGAAGTCGCAGCGGAGCGTGGCGCGCCGCGCCGCGTCGCCGGAAACGGGTAGGAGTTCGCGAAGCCCGTGTGCCTGCGGCGCTCGCGCCGTGTTCCTCTAGGACTAGGCGGCGAACGACTGCTTCATTGCGCCGCCCAAGCTTCCGTATACCCCCTACGGAGGCTCCCATGAGCGACGACAAGAGCAAGCGCAATTCCCCCGACAACAAGCTGATCGACATGAACGACCCCGACGAGGTCCGCAACTGGACCAAGTCGCTGGGCGTGACCAAGGAAGAGCTCGAGCGCGCGGTGCAGGCCGCCGGCAAGTCCGCCGACAAGGTGCGCGAGCACCTCGGCAAGAACCGTTCGCACTGAGATGGCCGGCTTCCGCATCTGGGCCCGTGTCGAGCGCATGGGCGCGCAGCGCTACGCCGCTTTCGTCTGTGCCGTGCCAGACCGGCGCGGCGCGGGCCCGGCGGTGGCCGACATCCGCCGCAGGATGTTTTCCAGCCCCTACGTGGCCAACCTGCTGGTGGGGCTGATGGCGCAATCGCTGCGCGACAGCATCACTGCCCGCGGCGATCGGGTCGCGGCAATCGTCTAGCCTGTATCAAAAACCGAGGAGCTCCCATGACCGCAGGCCCGCTTCATCCCGACAACCTCACCAACGGCAAGGATCGTATCCTCGGCCGCGGACACAGCGTCGGCGCCCTCGGGCCCAGCGATACGTCCGATAGTGGCAGCGACCTCCAGGGTGCGTTGGGCGAAGACGAGCTCGCGAGCGACTCGGATTCGAGCGGCACCGGCGAGCGCGCGACCGTGGAGCGCGATAATGAGGTCATTGACGGCGCCGACATCGATACCGACCATGTGGAAGAGCTGCCCCGCGAAGCACGTCTCGATGACGGGGGCGAAAAGCGCCCGCGCTAGCCGCTGAGGTGGGCAAGGGACCCCGCGAGGTCGAGCGCGCCCTCGACGAACTGGTCCCCGAATACCGGCCGCGGGATGAAGCAAGCGCCGCCCGGCGCGCCGGACGCTGGCTGGCGAAATTCTTCGTCGCCGCCTTGCTCGCGGTGGCGGCGATGGCCGCGATCTTCTACATCCTCCACAAGCACGTGCGGGACGCGCAAACGTCCGCGGCCGCGAAGCGGCCCATCTACATCCAGGTGCTGCCTCAGAAGTAAGCGACGCCCTGCGTGTTCACGTAGAGCGCGTAGATGCCCTGGCTCGCGGCCATGAAGAGCCGGTTGCGCTTGACTCCCCCGAAGCACACGTTGGCGCAGCGCTCCGGCAAGTGGATGTGGCCGATGGCTTCACCGCCGGGTGTGAAGATGCGCACGCCGTCGAGCTCGTCGCTTCCCATTCCCCAGCCGCACCAGAGGTTGCCGTCCACGTCGCAGCGGAATCCGTCCGGCGTCCCCGGCCCTGCGTCGATCACGACGCGGCGGTTGCCGGCGGAATGCCCGCCGTGGTCCACGTCGTATGCCAGGATGCGGCGCGGCGTGGTGGCGCATTCGACGAGGTAGAGGGTGCGCTCGTCGGGCGAAAACGCCAGCCCGTTGGGATTGCCGATACCTTCGATCGCGGCCACGATCTCGCGCGTCGAAGGGTCCACGCGGTAGACATTGGTGGGGAGCTCGGGCGGCGCGGGATGGCCTTCGTAGTTCCCCAGGATTCCGAACACCGGATCCGTGAACCACACCGAGCCATCCGACTTCACCACCACGTCGTTGGGTGAGTTGAGCCGCTTGCCGCGATAGCCGTCGGCCAGCACCGTCACCGTCCCATCGGGCTCGGTGCGCGTCACGCTGCGGCTGCCGTGCTCGCACGACACCAGGCGCCCCTGGCGGTCGCGCGTGTGGCCGTTGGCGAAATTGGAGGGCTTGCGGAACACCGTCGTCGTTCCGGTCTCTTCGTCCCAGCGCAGGATGCGGTTATTGGGAATGTCGCTCACCAGCAGGCTGCGCAGGTCGCCGAACCACACCGGCCCCTCCGCCCAGCGCAGCCCCGTGGCGAGGCGCTCGACGCGCGAGAGCTTGAGGCGGTACTTGTCGAAGCGCGGGTCGAGGACTTCGATGGCGGCGTCGGGATAGCGGGTCGCTTGCCCCCAGCTCCCTTCATTGGCGTCGTGGGTCATGGCGATCCGTGAACGTGGCGGGGAAGCGGCATTTGCGGCATCCTACCCCGACTCGAAGGAGGAACATCAGTGGAGAAACGCATGCAACGCGCGCTACTGTTGGGATGCGCGCTCGCGCTGTCGCCGCTCGCCGACGCGCAGGACGCGAAGGCCTGGCTCGATGCGCAGGGGCTGGTCGCGACGGACACCAAGACTTTCCAGGACCTGGAGGTCGTCATCGCCCATCCGGTAGGCTCGGATCCCAAGGCCGCGGAGCAGCGCCTGGTGATCCTCAAGGGCGGCAAGCCGCAGTGGCAATCGAGTCCCAAGGAGACCGAGCCCGGCTCGAGGTGGACGGTGCATTCCGTGGGACGCGACCTCGACGGCGACGGGCATCCCGATCTCCACGCGAGCACCTTCAGCGGCGGGCGCCAGCAGGCGTGCTGCACGACACACCACGTGCTGCGGCTGAAGCCCCAGGTGAAGCGCCTCGCCGCGTACTCGGCGGGCAACGTCGGCGGCGGCGAGTTCATCGAGGTCGCCGGCCGCAAGACGCCGGTGATGATCTCGGCCGACGATTCGTCCGCGCACGCATTCGCTCCGTACGCGAACTCGTATTTCCCGGTGATGATCCTCGAGGTCGGCCCCAAGGGGCGCATGCAGCTCGCGCGCGACCTGATGCAGACGCGGCTTCCCGGCATGCCGCCGCCCGTATGCACGGTGCCGTCGCTCATGACCAACCCGTGGCTGAAGGAACGCTGCGGCGAGTACACCGGCTCGCGGCGCCTCGAGCGCACCAACCAGGTGAAGACCCGCCTCGCGGGGATCAAGTCGGGGCGCGCGGCCGACAAGCTCAAGTGGGAGGACTACTTCGAGAACGGCGTGCTCGCCGCGGTCTCCGCGGAGATGAACCGCTACACCTACACCGGCCATGGCAACGCCGGGATGCTGTGGCTCGAGCAGGTGTGGCCCGGCAACGATGCGGTGAAGGTGAAGTTCGTGAACACGCTGCGCCAGACCCAGGCGAAGAGCGCGTTCGCCGAGGACCTGAAGCTGCTAGCGACCGACGGACGCTAGCGTTCCGCGCGCGAGCAGGCGGGTGATGGCCGCGGCGGGCATGGGGCGCGCCAGCAGGTAGCCCTGCGCACGATGGCAGCCGAGCCGCTGCAGCTCGGCCAGCTGCTCCTCGGTCTCCACGCCCTCGGCCACCACGTCCACCCCCAGGCTGCGCGCCATGGCCACGATCGCGGTCACGATGGCGGCATCGTCGGGGTCCACCGTGAGATCGCGCACGAACGACTGGTCGATCTTGACCGTGTCGATCGGCAGCCGCTTCAGGTACGCGAGGCCGGAATAGCCGGTGCCGAAGTCGTCGATGGCGATCCCGACGCCCAGCGCCGCGATTTGGTCGATCGCCTCGCGCGCCTCGCCCGCGCCCTCGATGATCACGCCCTCGGTCACTTCGAGCTCCACCAGCGCCGGGTCGATGCCCACCTCCTGGATGGTGCGCCGCAGTCGATCGACGAAGTTCGGGCGCGAGAGCTGGTTGGCCGAGACATTCACCGCGATGAAGAGCGAGCGGCCCGGCGCCTGCCACGCGCGCGCCTGGCGCAGCGCCTCGCGGATCACGAAATCGCCGATGGGCACGATGAGGCCCGACTCCTCGGCGGTGGAGATGAATTCGGACGGCGGGATCGGGTCCGCGCCGGGCGGGAACCAGCGCAGCAGCGCCTCGAATCCGGTGATGGAGCGGTCGCGGAGGTCGTAGAGCGGCTGGTAGTGCACCTCGAACTCGTTGTCCTCGAGCGCGCGCCTGAGCGAGTTCTCCAGCAGCAGGCGCTGCTGCGCCGCGACGTTCATGTGCGGCGTGAAGAACTGGAAGTTGGCGCGACCCGAATCCTTCGCGTGGTACATGGCGGTGTCGGCGTTGCGCATCAGCGTCTCGGCATCGGCGCCGTCGTTGGGGTACAGCGCGATGCCGATGGAGGCCGCCACGTGCAGGTCGGTGCCATGCAGGTGGAATGCGTTGGTGAGCACCTCGAGGATCTTGGCGCAGACGGTGGAAGCATCGGCCGCGGTCGCGAGGTCGGGGATCACGATCACGAATTCGTCGCCGCCCACGCGCGCCACGGTGTCGCCCTCGCGCACGCACACCAGGATGCGGCTCGCCACTGATTGCAGCAGCCGGTCGCCCAGCTGGTGCCCGAGGGAGTCGTTGATGGTCTTGAAGCGGTCCAGGTCGATGAACAGCACCGCGAGCTGGCTGCCGGCGCGGTGCGCCTGGGCGATGGCCTGCTGGATGCGGTCGCGCAGCAGCACGCGGTTCGGAAGGCCGGTGAGGGCGTCGTGGTGCGCCATGTGGACGATGCGCTGCTCGGCAAGCTTGCGGTCGGTGATGTCCATCGCGACACCGATCACGCGCTGCGCGCGCCCGCCGGGGACGCGATGCACCTGGCCGCGATTCGCCACCCAATGCACCGAGCCGTCGGGCCAGACGACGCGGTAATCGATCTGGAAGTCGGTGCCCTTCTTGATGGCGTGCCGCAGCGTCGCGTCGAAGAGCTCGCGGTCCTCGGCATGCATGCTTTCCTGCAGGCGCCGGTAGTCGATGAGCGGCGCGTCGGCGCGGCGGCCGAAGAGGACGTTCAAGCCGTC
>DATLEL010000307.1:0-2203 GCA_035525255.1 Usitatibacter sp. | reverse complement strand
GGCGCTGCCGGCGTAAGCAAGCCGTAAGGATTCGCAGCGACAGTGGGGTGCGGCGGCGCTTCGTGGTGCCCGCCGTTAGCTCCTCCCCGGCCGGATGGGTTCCCGCCGGGTTGAGGCCCGCCCCCTGGGGCGGGCCTTTTTCTTGGTCAGTCGAACTTGGCGCCCGACTCCTTCACCACCTTCGCCCAGCGGTCGCGCTCCGCGCGGATGAAACCGCCGAACTGCTCCGGCGACATGGCGCGCACCTCGGCACCCGCCTTGTCGAGGCGGTCCTTCATCTCGGGCGTGGCGAGGATCGCCATGACCGTCGAATGCATCTTCGAGACCACCTCGCGCGGCGTGCCCGCGGGGGCGACGATGCCTTGCCAGGATCCGGTCTCGAACCCGGGCATGCCGGACTCGGCGACTGTCGGGATGTCCGGCGCGGCGGAGAAGCGCTGCGCGCTCGAGATCGCGAGCGCCTTCAGCTTGCCGTCCTTCACGAACGGGTAGGTGGCCAGCATGCCGTTGAACATCACCTGCGCCTGCCCGCCGACCATGTCGGTGAGCGCCTGCGCGCCTCCCTTGTACGGGATGTAGGTCCACTTGATGCCGGCCCGCTGCGCGAACTCGATCCCCGCGAGGTGGTTGGCGCCGCCGATGCCGGATACCGCGAAATTGAGCGTGTCGGGCTTGGCTTTGGCAAGCGCGATCAGCTCCTTCGCGTCCTTCACCTGCACCGAGGGATGCACCACCAGCAGGTGCGGCGAGTACGCCACCATCACCACGGGGGCGAAGTCCTTCACCGGATCGAACGGCAGCCCCTGGGCCACGCTGGGCGCGATGGCGAGCGAGCCGATGTCCGCGAGCAGCACCGTGTAGCCGTCGGCCGGCGACTTGGCGACGAAATCCGCGCCGATGTTGCCGGTGGCGCCCGGCTTGTTCTCCACCAGCACCGGCTGGCCCCATGCCTCGGCGAGCTTCTGGCCCACGGCGCGCGCGAGGATGTCGGAGGTGCCGCCGGGCGGATACGGCACGATGATCTTGATCGGCTTGTTCGGGTAGGGCTGCGCCCACGCCGCCGCGGCGAACGCGAGGCCTGCGAGTGCTGCGGCCGCGATGCGGATCGGGTTCTTCATTGCTGCTCTCCTCGGGTCGTTGGACTCAATCGCTCTGCTTGATGCCGCCCTGGTCGATCACCTGCTTCCAGCGCGCAAGCTCCTCGGTGAGGAAGCGGTCGAATTCCGCGGGCGTGTTGCCCACGACCTCGAAGCCCAGCTCATTGAAGCGCTTCACCACGTCGGGATGCTTGATGGCGGCGATCAGGGCGGGCTGCAGGCGCGCCTTCACGTTCGGCGGCAGTCCCTTGGGCGCAACGAACGCCTGCCACGAGTACACCTCGATGCCCGGAACGCCGGCTTCGGTGAGCGTGGGCACGTTGGGCACCGCGGGGTCGCGCGTCGAGCCCGTGACCGCGAGGATCTTCATCTTCCCGGCCTTCACGTGCTGCGTGATCGAGCCGAGGTTCTGGAACGACACGTCGGAGTTGCCGGCGATGAGGTCCATGTGCGCCGCGCTGCCGCCCTTGTAGGGCACGTGGATGCCGCTGGTGCCGGTCTTCTGCCAGAAGAGCGCCGCGGTGAGATGGTCCGAGGAGCCGGTCCCCGAGGAGGCGAACGAGACCTTGTTGGGGTTCTTCTTCAGGTAGTCGATGAACTCCGCCA
Organism: Usitatibacter sp.; assembly: GCA_035525255.1. Classification (GTDB taxonomy): domain Bacteria; phylum Pseudomonadota; class Gammaproteobacteria; order Burkholderiales; family Usitatibacteraceae; genus Usitatibacter. The sequence continues at coordinate 500 of DATLEL010000307.1, read as the reverse complement.
TGTTGTTGGCGGGGAACATCGGGCTCGTGACGAGTGCGTTCGGCGTGCGCACCGCGACCGACAGCAGGTCGAAGTCTTTTTGCGTGGCGTAGCCGAGGTTCTTGTAAAGCACCTCGTTGATCGCGAAGACGCCGATGGAGCCCACGAACAGCGTGTAGCCGTCGGGCTTGGCGTTCTTCACGAAGGTGGCGCCGAGGCCGCCGTTGGCGCCGGGCTTGTTGTCGATGACGAACGTCTGCCCGAGCGACTCCTGCAGCTTGTTGGCGATGGTGCGCGCGGTGATGTCGGACGAGCCGCCCGGGGTGAAGGGCACCACCACGGTGACGGTCTTCTCGGGGTACGTCTGGGCGTGCGCGGCCGCGGAAATGGCGAGCGCCGCCAGCGCGATGGTTGCGAGCTTCGTGGGTTTCATCTTCTCTCCTCGTTTTATTGCATCGATGATATCGCTATCGGGATCGGGACCGGTCGATGAGGCGGAACACCGGCACGGTCAGCAGCAC
>DATLEL010000315.1:0-3197 GCA_035525255.1 Usitatibacter sp. | reverse complement strand
GGATCCATGCCCTCGCGCCAGTGCGGGTTCGGCGGGTTGTCGCGGAACTCGTCGTCCTTCACCAGGTGCCACAGCACGTCGACGCGGAAGCCGTCGACGCCGCGATCCAGCCAGAAGCGCAGCACCCCCAGCATCGCCTCGACCACCTCGGGATTGCGCCAGTTGAGGTCCGGCTGCTCCGGAAGGAACGCGTGGTAGTAATACTGCCCGGTGGCCTCGTCCCATTGCCACGCGCTGCCGCCAAAGACCGAAAGCCAGTTGTTCGGCGGGCCGCCGCCGGGCGCGGGATCGCGCCACAGGTACCAGTCCCGCTTCGGGCTCGAGCGCGACGAGCGCGATTCGCGGAACCACGCGTGCTGGTCCGAGCTGTGGTTGGGCACGAAGTCGAGGATCACCTTCAAGTCGCGCGAATGCGCTTCCTGCAGCAGCCGGTCGAAATCGGCGAGCGTGCCGAACAGCGGATGCACGCCGACGTAGTCGGCCACGTCGTAGCCGAAATCCTTCATGGGCGACGGGTAGATGGGCGAGAGCCACAGCGCATCCACGCCCAGGCGCCGCAGGTGGTCCAGGCGCGCGATGACGCCCGGGAGGTCGCCTACGCCGTCGCCGTTGCTGTCCATGAACGAGCGGGGATAGACCTGGTAGATGGCACCGCGCTGCCACCAGAGGAAGGATCCGGCGGTGCCGCGCTCGCGCGGCTCCACCAGCATGCGGTCGCGTATGTTCATTTCGGGGTCTCGTCGGGTTCTCGTTGCGCGGGGGCGAGCACCACCGCCGCGTGGCCGGGGATGTACCAGCCGTCGGCGCGCTCCGGCTCGGCCGTGCCGCATCCGCCGTAGCGTGGATCGTCGCTCGCCCAGAGCGTGCGCCAGCGCTGCCCGAGCGGAGGCGCGAGCAACGGCTCCGGCGCGGGCTTCAAGGTGAGGTCGCGGCCGAGATTCACCAGCAGAAGGCGTTCCTGGTGGCCTTCCGCGAAGAAGCGCAGCACGAACGCCTCGGGTCCCAGCACGGCGCCGTCGATGGAGCCGGGAAAGTGGCAGCGGAACGCCGGATCCTCGCGCCGCAGCCGCAGCAGGTCCACGTGCAGCGCGAAATCCTCGTGGTGCTTCTCACGCTCCGACAAGTCGAGCTTGCTGCGCTGGAAGGTATCCGGATCGTCCGGATCCGAGAGCAGCGCCTGCACCTCCGCCGTGGCGAGCGTCGGAAACTGCCGCACGAAATCGGCGCGGCCTTTCTTCACCGACGCGGCGAGCGCGGGCTCATGGTCGGCGAAATAGAGGAACGGCGCCGAGGATGCGAATTCCTGGCCCTGGAACAGCATCGGCGTGCCGGGCGAGAGCAGCAGCAACGCGGTGATCGCCCGATAGCGGCCGGGGCTCGTCATCCGGTGCAGGCGCAGCCCGAGCGCGGAGTTGGCGACCTGGTCGTGGTTCTGCGTGTAGTTCACGAAAGAGGTGGGAGGCAGCCCGAGCGCCGGCGTGCCGCGCCGCTTTCCCTGCCACTGGAAGCGCTGTCCCTGGTACAGGTAGCCCCATTTGGCCGCGGAGACGAATTCCTGCGGAGAGCCGAGGTAGTCGGAGTAGTAGGCCTCGTTCCGCCCGGTGGTGGCCACCACGGCGGAGTGGTGGAAGTCGTCGTTCCAGAGCGCGTCCATGCCGTAGCCGCCCTCATCGACGGGGCGCACCAGGCGCGTGTCCTGGCCCTCGTTCTCGGCCACCACCAGCGTGCCCCGGCCACGCGCCGCGTCGCGCACGCGCTGCGTGATCTCCTGCATCACGTTCAGCGCGGACGCGTCGAAGATCTGCTGTGTCGCGTCTAGCCGCAGCCCGTCCATGTGGAACTCGTCGATCCAGTAGGCCGCGTTCGCGGCGAAGAACTCGCGCACCGGCCCCGAGCCGGGCCCGTCGAAGTTGATCGGCTCGCCCCATTCATTCTTGTAGCGGTCGGTGAAGTACTCCGGGGCGAACTGCGACAGGTAGCAGCCGTCGGGGCCGAGGTGGTTGTAGACCACGTCGAGGATGACCGCCAGGCCCGCGGCGTGCGCCTCGTCCACGAAGCGCCGCACGTCGTCGGGCTCGCCGTAGAGATGCGTCGGCGCGTAGAGGTCGACGCCGTCGTAGCCCCAGCCGAAGCGGCCGGGGAATTCCGCGATCGGCATCAGCTCGAGCACCGTGATCCCGGTTGCGGCCAGCCGCGGCAACTCGCCCATCGCGGCGCTCCACGTGCCTTCGCGGGTGAAGGTGCCGATGTGCATCTCGTAGATCACTTGTCCCGTGGTGCTCACGCCATGCCATTCGCGATCGTTCCAGCGATAGGCTGATGGGTCGATGACTTGCGAGGGTCCGTGCGGGCCTTCGGGCTGGAAGCGCGAAACCGGGTCGGGGAATGGTCCCTCGCCATCGAGGCGGTACCGGTACAGGGCGCGCGCACCCGCGTTGGGCACCGCGGCCGAGAAGAAGCCGTCGCCTTCATCGTCCAGGAGAATGGAACGGCCGTCCGATCCCTCCAGTACCACTTCGACGCGCTTGCGGCGTGGAGCCCAGACGCGGAAGTGCACGCTGCCGTCGGATTGGAGTTCGGCGCCGGCGAACAGGCGGCGCAATGTCGGATTCGGGTGTCCCACGGGCGCGGGGGCTCTCTGGAGGGGAGACGAGGACGCGCCTCGCAGCCCTTGTTGGATCGGCGGCTTGCCGCAATGTTCAGTACAGCGCGCGGCGGGGCGGTCGCCGAGGCCTTGAAATGGCGTGGAACGGCAGCATTTTTTGCCTGAGACCACCCGAAAGACCGCAAATGACCGCTTTCCGCGAAGACGACCACCTTCCCCTGTCCGCCGACGGCACGCCGCGCATGGACGCGCTGTCTCCCGACCCGGCGGGGCGGCGCGAAGGGGTATCACGCCCGCTGCCCGACGACGCGATGATCATCCTCGCGGTGCGCGACATGGTGCTTTTTCCGGGCATCGTGGCGCCCATCGGCATCGGACGCGAGCGCTCGCGTGCGGCGGTCAAGGAGGCGGTGCGCCTGGAGCGTCCCATCGGGTTGCTGCTGCAGAGCGCGCCGGACATCGAGGAGCCCGGGCCCAACGACCTGCATTGGGTGGGTACCACCGCTACGGTGGTGCGCCATGTCACCTCCGCAGAAGGCACGCAGTACGCCATCGCGCGCGGCGACAAGCGCTTCAGGGTGCTGCAGTTCCT
>DATLEL010000303.1:0-5859 GCA_035525255.1 Usitatibacter sp. | reverse complement strand
CGAGATCCGCGCCCTGCAGCAGCGCCTGGGCATCACCATGGTGTACGTGACCCACGACCAGACCGAGGCCATGACGATGGCCGATCGCGTGGTGCTGATGCGCGGCGGGCGGATCGAGCAGGTGGGGACGCCGGAAGAGCTTTACGCGCACCCGGCGACCGCATTCACCGCGGCATTCATCGGCGCGCCCCCGATGAACCTGCTGCGCAGCGCGAACGGCGCGGATACAGTCGGCATCCGGCCGGAAGACATGCGCCTTTCCACCGACGGCCTCGCCGCGAAGGTGGACTCGGTGGAGTACCTTGGCGCCGATTCCCTGGTGGCCGCGCGCACCGCCGAGCAGGAGTTCCTCATTCGCGTGCCGGGTCGTGCCCCGGTGCGCTCCGGCGACGCCATCCGCGTCGCCTGGGACAAGAGCCACGAGCACCGTTTCGATCCACAAACCGGAGGAAGAAAACCATGAAGAATATTTGGCGCGCCCTCGCCTCGGCCTTCGCGGCCACGGCGTTCTCGGCGCTCGCGCAGGTCGAGGTCACGTTCTACTACCCGGTCGCCGTCGGCGGCCCGATCACGAAGATCGTCGACCAGATGGCCGCGGACTTCGAGAAGGAGAACGCCGGCATCAAGGTGAAGCCGGTCTACACCGGGACCTACCAGGAGTCGATCGTGAAGGCGCTCACCGCGCATAAGAGCGGCCAGCCGCCCACGACCGCGATCCTGCTCTCCACCGACATGTTCACGCTGATCGACGAGGACGCGATCGTCCCCATCGACGGTGTCGACACCAAGGTGTTCTACCCCGCGTTCATGGCCAACAGCCAGACCGGCGGCAAGACCTGGGGCATCCCGTTCCAGCGCTCCACCATCGTCCTTTACTGGAACAAGGAGCTCTTCAAGGAAGCGGGCCTCGATCCCAACAAGGCGCCGGCCTCATGGGACGAGATGCTCCAGTACGCACAAAAGCTCACCAAGCACGACGCCGCCGGCAACGTCACCCAGTGGGGCGTGCAGATCCCGTCGTCGGGGTTTCCCTACTGGCTGTTCCAGGGGCTCACCACGCCCAACGGTACCGAGCTGATGAACGCCGCGGGCACCGAGACCTACTTCGATAAGCCCGAGGTGATCGAGGCACTGCAGTACTGGGTGGACCTGAGCCGCAAGCACAAGGTGCATCCGGCGGGCGTGGTCGAGTGGGGCACCACGCCGAAGGACTTCTTCGAGCGCAAGGTGGCGATGATCTGGACCACCACCGGCAACCTCACCAACGTGAAGAACAACGCCAAGTTCGACTTCGGCGTGGCGATGCTGCCGGCGAAGAAGCGGCGCGGCTCGCCCACCGGCGGCGGCAACTTCTATGTCTTCAAGGGCGCCACCAAGGAGCAGCAACAGGCGGCCGTGAAGCTCGCGCAGTGGATGACCCAGCCGGAACGCGCCGCGCAGTGGGGCATCGACACCGGCTACGTCGCGGTTCGCGGCGACGCGTGGCAGACCCCGAAGATGCAGGAGTACGTGAAGGGCTTCCCGGTGGCGGCGGTCGCCCGCGACCAGCTGCAGTATTCGGTCGCCGAGCTGTCGACCCACGACAACCAGCGCGTGACCAAGGCCCTCAATGACGGCATCCAGGCGGCCCTCACCGGCGCCAAGACGCCGGAGCAGGCGATGAAGGATGCGCAGGCGGAAGCCTCGCGGATCCTGAGGACGTACAAGCGTTGAGCCGCGCGGCCATCCACGGCTGGCTGCTCCTGCTGCCGGCCTTCGCGCTGCTGGCGCTGTTCACCCATTGGCCCATCGTGGGCACGATCTGGGACAGCTTCCACGCGACGTCGAAGGGCGGGCGGACAGCGCCGTGGGTGGGCCTCGAGAACTACCAGGTGATGGTGGCCGACGAGGTGTTCTGGCGGTCGCTGGTCAACAACCTCTGGTACGCGCTCGGCACCATCCCGCTGTCCATCGCGCTCGCCATCGTGATGGCGCTCTGGGTCAACTCCGCCATGCTCGGCCGCACCTGGCTGCGCATGGCGTTCTTCACGCCCACGGTGCTGCCGATGATCGCGGTAGCCAACATCTGGCTCTTCTTCTTCACGCCGCAATATGGCCTGCTCGAGCAGGTCACGGGCTTCTTCGGCATCGCGAGCCGCAACTGGCTGGGCGACCCTTCGACCGCGCTCGCATGCGTGACGCTGGTCGCGGTGTGGAAGGAAGCCGGCTTCTTCATGATCTTCTACCTCGCCGCGCTGCAGTCGATCCCGCCGTCGCTCGCCGAAGCCGCGGCGCTGGAGGGCGCTTCACGCGGCTATTACTTCCGCCGCGTGGTGTTCCCGCTCCTCATGCCCACCACGCTCTTCGTGCTGGTGAACGCGGTGATCAATTCGTTCCGCCTCGTCGACCACATCGTGGTGATGACTCGCGGCGGGCCCAACAATGCGACTTCGCTGCTGCTGTTCCACATCTATCAGGTGGGCTTCAGCTTCTGGGACACCGGCTACGCCGCCGCGCTCACGGTGGTGCTGCTCGCGCTGCTGGCGGCGATCGCGCTGCTGCAGTTCGGGTTCCTGGAGCGCAAGGTGCACTACCAGTGAGGCACGTCGAGACAGCGGGCGCCTGGTTGCTGGGCTTCCTCTGGATCCTGCCGCTGCTCTACGCTTTCTGGACGGCATTCCACGCGCCGGAGTTTTCCACGCGCCTCGCGCTCGCGGCGCCCCTCACGCTGGACAACTTCCGCCGCGCCTGGGAAGCGGCGCCCTTCGCGCGCTATTTCCTCAACAGCTTCATGCTGGTGACGCTCGTGCTGTCGGCGCAGCTGGTGCTCTGCACGCTCGCCGGATACGCGTTCGCGCGCTTCACTTTTCCCGGCAAGGACATCGCGTTCGCCCTGGTGCTGGTGCAGCTGATGATCATGCCGGACGTCCTCATCGTCGAGAACTACCGGACCATGGCGCGGCTCGGCATCCTCGACTCGATCACGGCGATCGGCCTGCCGTACATGGCTTCGGCGTTCGGCATCTTCCTGCTGCGCCAGACCTTCAAGACGGTGCCGCGCGAGCTCGACGAGGCGGCGCGCGTCGAGGGGGCGAGCGCGTTGCAGGTGCTATGGAAGGTCTATGTTCCCCTCGCGCGCCCGGTGTACGTCGCGTTCGGCCTGGTGTCGGTGAGCTATCACTGGAACAACTTCCTCTGGCCGCTCATCGTCACCAGCTCGGTCACTTCGCGCCCGGTGACCGTGGGCCTGCAGGTATTCTCATCCGGCGACCAGGGCATCGACTGGTCGGTGATCACCGCCGCGACACTGATGACCTCGGCGCCTCTGCTGGTGGCGTTCCTGCTGTTCCAGCGCCAGTTCGTGCAGTCGTTCATGCGGGCCGGGATCCGCTAAGGGACGTTCCCGCTGGCGGGCAGTCCCACCTCCCGCAGGATCGCGCGCCCGATGGCGAAGCGGTCGCCGAAGCGGGTCGCCGCGTTAGGCGTGAGGTTCATGGCGAAATAGGCGACGGGTTTGCCTTGCCGCTCCAGCCATCCCACCCACCAGTTCACCGCGTCGCGCCCGCTCGAGGAGCCGGTCTTTGCGTACAACGTGTAGCCACGCGACTTCTCCACCACGAGTGCCGCGCGCACCAATCGCTGCGACCGCTGGCTCATGGGCAGCCGTCCTTCCGCGAGGCGGTGCAGGAAGCGCACCTGCTCCATCGCGCTCACCCGCAGCCCGCCCTGCAGCCAGAAGTGGTCGATGCCGCCCGACATGTCGCGGTTCCCGTAGTCGAGGCGCTGTAGCCATTCGCGCATGCGCGCCTTGCCGGTGCGCCGTGCGACCTCCTGGAACATCCACACCGTGCTGTCCCGCATGCCGGTGGCGAGTGTCTGGTCGCGCTCCCATTCCGGCCGCGGCTTGGGCTTGCCGTCCCACTTGAACACCTCGTTCTCGTCGGCGATGGAGCCCACCTCGAGACCGACGAGCGCATTGGGGATCTTGAACGTCGAGGCGGGCAGGAAGCGCTGCCTCGCGCGCGCCTCGTCCATCACCTGGTAGCGGTCGCGCGCCGGCTCGAAGAGCACGAAGGTGCCGCGCACGCCGGCGGCATCGAAGTGCGCCTTCCAGTCGGGGCGCGCGACGATCTCCGCGGCCTGTGCGGAGAGGCCGGCGAACAGCAGCAGCAGGGGAGAAGCGAGTCGATCCATGGAGCCTCCGTCGAGCGTGAGCCCCGAGCATCGCAGGCGATTCTGGCAAAATCCGGGCGATGTCGAAGCGAATCAGGGCATGAAGCTCGTCACCTGGAACATCCAGTGGGGATGCGGCACCGACGGGCGCGTGGACTTGGCGCGCGTCGTGCGCACGGCGCGGGCGATGGCGGACTTCGACGTGTTCTGCGTCCAGGAAGTCGCCGACAATTTCGCCGGGCTCGAGGGCAACGACGGCGGCGACCAGTTCGCGGAGCTGGCGCGCCTGCTGCCCGCATATGCCCCGGTCCAGGGCTATGGGGTCGACGTCGTGGGCGAGAACGGCCGCCGCCGCCGCTTCGGCAACATGATCTTCTCCCGCTACACCGTGCTCTCGGCGCGGCGCCACGCGCTGCCGTGGCCCGCCGATCCCGGCAAGCCCACGATGCCGCGCGTCGCGGTGGAAGCCACGCTGCAAACACCCATGGGTCCGTTGCGCGTGACCACCACGCACCTCGAGTACTACTCGGACGTCCAGCGGCGGGCGCAGGTTTCGCGGCTGCGAGGCCTCCACGACGAGGCGGCGCAGCGCGCGCTGCGCGAGGCAGCACCGTCGATGCGCGAGAAGAACGTGACCTTCGATCCCACGCCGCAGGCGGCGCACGCGATCCTCACCGGCGACTTCAACTTCCCGCCAGAGAACCCGGCGTACCAGGAAATCCAGCAGCCGCTCGCGAGCGGCTCGCCTCGCTATCGCGACGCATGGCCGCTGGTGCATTTTCGCCGCACGCATGCGCCGACCTTCTGCGTCCACTCGCGCAACTACGGCAAGACGCCCTACTGCTGCGACTTCCTCTTCGTCAGCGAAAATCTCGAGCGGCGCGTGCGCTCGATCGAGGTCGACACGGCCACCGAGGCCTCCGACCACCAGCCGGTGCTGCTCGAGATCGACGACCGCTAGGAGCCCCCGTGAGCCGCCTCGCCTGTCCCTACTGCATGAAGCCGGTGCGGGCCAATCCCATCGGGCGCTGGTACGCGGGCTTCTTATGCCCGCACTGCGACGGCAAGCTGCAGTTCGACCGCGCCACCAATGCCATCGGCATGGGCGGCTCGGCGTTCTTCTTCGGAATGATGTTCGCCATCGTCATGGGGCGGACGGCGCTCGCGCATGCGATCGCCGCTGCCTGCGGTGGCCTCTGGCTTGCCTCGCTGGGATTGAGCTACTCCCTGCGGCGCGTCGTGAAACGCCCATGAAAAAGGCCGCCCGGAGGCGGCCTTTTTCGTGAAGCGCGAGCGCGTTACTTGGTGACGGCCTGGTTGGTCGAAGGCTTGCCGGTGACCGCTTCCTTGGTCTTGCCGCCGACTTCCTTCACCTTGTCGACCGGCTTCTCCAGGGCAGCGCGGAACTTGCCTTCCTTCTCCGTGCCGAGGACCTTGCCGGTGCCGGCATCGACGAACACCTCGGTCTGGCCCTTCGAATCCTTCACGTGGTACGAGTAGAGCAGGCAGCCGTCCTCGGTCTCGATGCCACCCTTGACGATGGCACCGCCGCCGGCGGCGTCCTGCGCGATCTTCTTCGCTTCGGCTTCCTTGATTTTCGCGGTGGCGAGAAGCTCCGACTTCTTGGTGGTCTTCGCCGCCTTGGTGCTGCACACGTCCTTGAACGTGCCGTTGGCAGCGGAAACCGCGAACGGTGCGGTGACGAGC